>SEDW01000819.1 GCA_004193325.1 Pseudomonadota bacterium
GTTGCTTGAGCGTCAACGATTTTTTGCAGGCTTTTTTCGTCGATGTTTTGCACGGCACCGATGATCATCGGTGCGTCATCGCACTGGACGATATTGAGAGCAATGCGATCGGTGCGGTTCTGGAAATTTTTGAGTACGGACTGGAGCTTTTCAGATGTATATTGCGAATCGGCAACGCCACCGATCGACAAAACGTAGCGGCCCTGACCATCCAGGGTGGATGGCACACCGTTTTTGGTGCGTAGGCTAAAAATATCGATAGGCAACTGGATGCCGAGAACCTGCGTCCAGAATTGACCGAATTTTTCGATGAACGCAGGGCTTTTCGAGAGCTGTTCCGCGAGAGCTTCTTTAGTCATCGTGCCCTTGAGAACCGCTGCGCGATTCTCTGCTGACAGAGGCATTCCGGTGAGACTCAGAGAAATCTTTTCTGCACGTCTCACATCAATCATCTCAGCCGCGAGAGCTGTTAGGGGATTGCTGATGGCTGTCATGAGTAAAAGACTGCGTAATAAAGCGTTCATAGTTTCTCCAGGGTCCGCCCGTAGATCTCGTTCGAGACGACAATCTCAGTGTATTCATTCGGGTATGCGAACGATGAGATTTACTAAGAAATACATAAAAGATAAAAACTCTGAGATGCGGGGTACTTGGAGAGCTTAGGCGGCACAAATCGGATTTATTTAACTTTCCAGGACTTGGGTTTTTAGCCAAGAGCGATTGGATTTTCGCCGAGTAAGAATTTGAAAGACGAAAAAAAGGCCCGGAAGAACCGGGCATCAAGGGTTTGAAGATGAGAATCACTCTTAGGATTCGTTGGCTTTTTTCTCGAAATACATGAGGTCGATGAAGATCGCGGAGACGAGCGTGAGGAGGCGATCATCGTTCGATAGACCAGGATCAGAGAAATCGATGTGGAAGCTGTCCTTATCAGTGAAGGCCTCGTTCAGTAGCCCGGCCCACTTCTTCTTAAGGATAGCCACATCACGGCCGTTACGCGTGAATGGAAAGGTCCACAGTTTCCATGGCGCTGACGAGACTTCCATCACGGTTTGTCCCTGGGGACCTTGAATGTCGAATTTTTTATAGAGAAAAGCGAAGCGCTTCTGCGCAGCTCCGAGATGGCGACCTTGAGCATCGTAGAGTTCGAGTCTTTGAAAAAAGAATCGAAAGGGATGATGCGCGCGATAGATCACCTGACGCTGAGGATTAAAGATGAGGAGGTCAAAGCTTCGCCAATGCCCGAGGAACTGGCGTCCGATCAATCCCATCAGGCCTTTGCTTTGTTCGGCAGCGTAGGCGAGAAGAGTTTTATCGCGCCGAGTGATCTCATATTTATTCCTCGTTTCAAAACCGAAAAGTTCAGCCAATTCGCGTTTCTGTCTGACAAAGATTTCGGTTTCACGTTCGAGCGAAAGCATAGATGTCCTCATGTCGTAAGAGAGAGCTTTGAGCATAATCCGAATCATCGAAAAATGCTATTTGTCAAGCTATGTTAGATTGTCCGAACGCCAAGGGCTGGCACCCTATTTGCACCGTCTTCAGTGGAATGTGAATTCAAGGCTTTAAAGCCAGGAGGAAGCCTCTATGCATCAGTCAACAGACAGTGGTAAAAATGAACAGATAACCCGCGACAGCAGTCCGAAACGCCCAACCCGCTTCAGTCCTCCGCCGAAGGACACTGACACCGACGAAGATACAATTTTCGAAGAAGTAGGCCATTTCAAAGATCGTGATGAGATGCTGACCGATGGGAATCGCATTATTCAGGGTGGCGATGCCTCCGATATCGACGATACCTGGACCTACGATCGTTACGATCGCCTTTTAGGTGATGTGGCTCAGAGTTCGGAAGCTGTCGATGTGCAGTTGTCGAAAGTCGGTGGTATATCGGATGACATTCGGGACTCAGGAAGTCACCGTATGGG
>SEDW01000820.1 GCA_004193325.1 Pseudomonadota bacterium
TAGGCCGCTTCCCCTTGCACACTCTGATATATCTCAGATATCACTAGAGAGCTTTGCGTGGTCATATCTTCTGCTCATATTGGGACAGTCAATGGAAATGGAGAATTCAGGGCTATCCAGCTCACGAAAAACAGTCGAACCCATTTATCCATGGAAGAAGGCGTGGCAAACCCTAAAGGCCATTTGGCCACAGTTGGTTTATATCAGCCTCGTATGCATGTCCATACCCCAGTATCTGCTCTTTTATTTTTCCAGTCAGAAGGCCTTTGACATGGCTCAGGCCTTTCAGACCAAGCAGGCGATTTCATTTGAGAATGCGCTGCGCGTCCTCCAGCAGTTCGGCTTTCATTATTTGAGTGTCGGCTGGATCGCTTTGGTCCTTTTCGTGGTCGGTTGTTTCACTGCAATTGCGCTTTGCCTGCAGGTATCCAGCGGTCAGAATATAAACCTACAGCAGGCGTTCCGTTCGGGGCTTCGCGGCCTCTTTCCTAAAGGGCTCGCCTTTCTCTTCGCCTGTTTTCTCATCTTGCTCTTGCTTCTCAATGTCACGATTCAAATCATTCCCGGTCAGATGATTCGCTTTCTCGGTATGATTGCAGCCGTTCTCCTGTCGGCGCTGCCGACGCTGATGCTGCTCGATCGCAGTCGTCCCTTTGCGGCGCTAAAAAGAGCGCTTTCGCTCGACTATGTGAACTTCAGTGGAATGTCGAAGTGGTCCGCATTTTTTCTTTTACTCACCTTTCAGCTCCTGGCGCTAAACTTTCTTGCTCTCTTTGAGTGGGCGAATGCCTATCTCCTGGAACTCGACGTGCACATGCACATCAGCCGAGATCTTTTGTTTCAAAGATCGGCAGCGTTTCCCTTTGGCAAAATGATCTGGGTAAGTGAGATTATCTTCACGTTTGCTTTTTCGTTTATCGCCTTGAGTTTCATCGTTCTGAACGCCACGCTTGTCTATGAGCTCTGGCGTAGAAATAGCCTCGGCCGCACGATCTCGGTCGCGGCCTGATCAGTCGAGTTCGCGAGCTTCGCCCATGCGGCTTTTCACATGTTCATTCTGTTTTGTCTGCGATGGAAGGAGTTCTCCTTCCATCGTTTTTTCTATGGCCGCTTTCAAATCCTGAGAAAAAACGTCAAGCCAATCCTTTGGAGAATGTGCTGACAGTTCCGAAAGACCCATCACAAAGTCACGATGGGAGCGGCCTTGACGATAATCGGGTTCGGCACTGGGATGACGAAGATAGGTTTCCATCAAATCGATGCGAGGATCGACGAGGATGGAGGCTTGATAGAGAAGATAGTTTCGACTGCGAAAGAGCGAAGTCCCCACGAGTTTCTTGCTGCCGAGAACAACATCCGAATAGCCGCGCTGAGTAAAGTCCGCGTTTGGAATTTGCGATTGAAAAACATCGATCAAAGCCTGATTGAGGTTTTTGAAATAGAGGTCATTCTTATAATAATCTTTGACCCATAGACCGCAGCTGACGACGAGGCACTGCTCATGGAGAATGACCGTGCCGCCGCCGCCGAGACGCTTGAGAATTTCGATCCCATCACGATCGCAGCGTTCACGATCAGCCTCGGTGCCACGTTTATTACTGCGGCCTAAAACGACGACAGGTTTCTGAGGAATCCAGGTCTTGATACAAAGATCCTGTTCACACTCATTCAGCACCTGATCGTCAATCCACATCGCGCATCTCCCCGGACCCTGGAAAAACCCAGGAATGCTCCCTTATCACGCTAGGAAAGAGCGGCGCAAATTCATTCGGAAAGTCTCTTTGGTTTCCATTCGCAAACGCGAGTCAACGCCTCTTCGGCGTCTTTCGAAACCGACTCAGCATCTTTCAGAGCTGCTAAAAAGGCGCCAGCCGTTGGCGGCATGAGGCAGTCGTATGCCTTTTTGAACTTGTCCATGTCTGGGAG
>SEDW01000096.1 GCA_004193325.1 Pseudomonadota bacterium
AGCCAGGTTCCATCGAGAATGTCTGAGACCATGGAGGCAATGATCATACCTCCGGGGATATCGCCGAAAGGTCCTCCCTCGTGAAAGTCGGTGTTACCCGTGGCAAACGCGAAAAGAATGATGACCACATCCCCTTCATTGATCTTGGGTTCGGGTTGTTTGAGCATCGCCCGCTGGACAAAGAAGCGAAGGGACATCGCTCTTTTATAGAAGTAGTCAGGATTCCGATGATTAATCATGATACGGCCAGCTTTGGTCAGCGGGACTTCGTGATTATTGATCCGGAGTTGATCCTCTTCAAGCTTGATGGAATCAGCGGCGAAGAGACTCAAGTGAGGAATCAGAGTCTTGTCGCTCAGGAGATAAAAGGGCGAAATCGTGGTGTCGCGGTTGTAGGTGATATGACCGGCACCTTTGATAAGGCTGTCGTAGGATCTGGAATGCCCGTAAACAAACCAGCCTTCGTGAGTATCGAGTTTATAGTTCAGATGTTTGATGCTGTAGACATTCGACAGATAAGATTCAGGCTTATAGAAATCCGTCGAGAGATCGGATTCGAGTCGGTACTTAAGCTTCACATCCGAGAGAAAACTGCCTGAGAACACCGGAACATCAACGGCAGCCCCCGCCGCCTGCGGCATGGAATAGGGCGTGTCAGCGAGGAGACTGTCGATGAGAATCGCCTTCGGTTTTTTGGCCGCAATATGAGCCAGCAGCGCATCCATCTGCTCGTAGCTGAGACGCGGTCCACCCAGATAGGAAAAGGTACTGTCGTCGAGAGCCAGAATCTTCACCCGGGGATTGAGCGGAGCGGTGTAGCCCATCATCTCGCGCAATTGAAAGAGGAGCGGAGAACTGATACGTGAATCGAAAACCGCGTCCATGCCGGTCCAATGCAAAGCAAAAAGAGTCACGAGAAATAAGCTCGCGATTCCGTGAAACAATGGCCAAGAACGTCCATCGAGGAAGATCGATCTTGGTTTTGGTTCGCTAGGCATGAAGTCCGTCCCCTACTTGAAGGCAGTACAGGAGGTCTATCGGTGAATCCGGGCAAAACCTGATCGGTCAGCCAGGGGAATCTCCTTGGCAGCATCATAATTTGTGACCTTTTTCATAAAGGTTTCGATATTCTAAATTGGTTCGCTGGCCAATAAATAATCGAGAAAATCCGCTGTTACACGCCTTGCAAAAGCAGTAACTTAGAGCCAACGGGCAGGCCCCTTTTTGATAGTTGGCCAGCCACTCAACTCCCTATTGTTCATGGAGTTAAATCGATTTTCGTCATGATGACGATTTCATTTGCAGCTTCTGGTTTTCTTATTGGCTTTGGACGGGTATAGAAATCGTCCGTGCTCGGAAACCAAACACTCAAGGACATTTAACATGAAAAATTTCGTCACAGCGGCTCTTCTTTTTGCTGCCAGCATCAGCTTCAGCAGTGCTTCTTTCGCACAAAACAATCAGGCGCCGGAAGTCACTCCTAACGGCGTTATCACTTCGATCTCGATCACTCCAGCTAACGGCGGGATCAATCCAGCGTTTGCAGGCATTCGCATCAAGGGCACGATCAAGGCTGGCGGCAACGCTTGTCAGGCTCAACAATATACGGCAGAACTTCGCAAAGAAGTATCGGAAGGCATCACGTACTTCGTACCTGTTCTTGAAATGAAAGACAATGCAGAGCCAGTTTTTTGCATTCTTTCCTATGACTACAACTTCAAGGGCCTGGCTTTCGACCAGACTTTCGTTCTCGAGAATTCTTTGATTCCAGCTGCCTTCGTTGTTGACGTCAACACTGTTGGCAACACAGTGTCGGTTGGCGATCTCATGACCCAGGCTGCTGAGTCTTGCTCGAACATCCCACGCTTTTGCACCAAACAATTTGATCCTCATGTTTGCACATACGGTGACGTAACCGTTCGCGGCGGCAACAAATGCGAAGCGCTATCTGGCCTCAAATCCAATGTATGCAGCCAGGAACTCGCGACCTTCATCGACAGCGAAGTCAGCTGCCGCCGTGAAATGAGCGAACTTCAATAATCGATTCTCTCTGATTTGCGGTACGCTATTATCCAGCCCTGGTTCATTTTGAATCAGGGCTTTTTTGCGTCGGTAAAAAACAGCTTTGCAGTCCCGTGCCTCAGAATTAAAGTCATGTCAGACAAATCCTGGAAGGGGGCACAAAACCTTGGAAACCCAAGCACCACAAGCGGTAGCTGAAGATATCTCAGCTCGCAGCATCATCATCGGTTCAGTATTGGCCGTGATGCTCTGCGCCATGAACTCCTATTTGACTCTATCTTTTGGCGTAATTGAAGAAGGTCCGACTATCGCGGCACTCTTCTTCTTCACTTTTTTCTTCTGGACGAGGAAGAAGATTACCACGACGGAAATGGTCGTCGTTTCGACGATGGGTTCGGCCGGCGGAAGCCTCGGCTTCATCTCAAATTTCTTTGCGGCGAAGGCCATGATCGGCCCGGCCTATACGATGACCGAGATGGTTCTCTTCTCGATGGTGTCGAGTTTCATTGGTATGGCGATGGTTATTCCCCTTCGTCAGCTCCTGATTCTTCGGGAGAATCTTCCGTGGCCAGGGTCACGAGCCACTGCAGGTGTCATCACCGCTCTCGTTGAACATGGTGATCCGAAACAGGCCCGCTATCTCTTCATCACCTTCATCGTCATGATGCTGGTCGTCATCGGCAACGCCGATCAGGGCGCCCACTGGTGGCAGGGTGAATTCATGATTCCAGGACTGGCGGCTTTTGGTGCCTCCATTCTCTGGTCGTCGCCCTTTGCCGTCGGCGGATCCTACCTCATGGGTTTCAAAACCTGTGTAGGCTTTCTCATCGGTGCCTTGCTCCTCATCCTTCTCGCTTACTTCGGTGTCGCACCGGATTCTTCAGCTCCGCATAAATTCTATTGGCCCGGCCTAGGTTTTCTTGTGGCATCCGGCCTGACGACGATCGTGATCAACTGGCGTTCGATGTACGATGCTCTTCGGTCGCTCGTCTCTCTCGGCAAAAGCGAAGAGGTCGATGATGATCCCATCATGTCGCCCCGTAATTTCCTGATCTTCCTCTCCCTCGCAGTCGTAGCTGCTCTCGTCGTTCTGACGACCGTTTTCAAACTCTCAATCGGCGTCGTCATCATCATGATTTCGATCGGTGGTCTTCTTCAAAACATCATCGCCACTCGCGCCGGCGCGATCACGGCCTTTAATCCAGCTCGTGTTATGGGAATTCTCTTGGAGGGAATCTGTACTGTTTTCGGAGCAAAAGCCGCAGCACTTAACCTCGCTGGTGCAGGCTTTGTCGCTGGCTCAGGTGCGCAGGCAGGCGTTCTCACAGGCGACATGGCCTACGGCCGTTGGTTCCGTGTACCGGCACGCTTTCAGTTCTGGGCTCAGGCTTTGACCGTTATCCCTTGCTGCTTTGTCTCCGCATGGGTCTTCTCTCAAATCAACCAGGCCGGTGACATCGCGCTCGAGGGCGGCCGTCATGCAGCCCCTGTTGCCAAGATGTGGGCACAGTCTTCTCTCATGTTTGAGAAAGGCCTTGATTCCTTGCCGCAGGGTGCTCTTCAGTGGCTTCTTATCGGTGCTGTCGTCGGCATCATCTATACACTCCTCGAACTCATTCCAGCCTTTGAACGCTGGCTCCCAGGCTCGATCGGCATCGGTCTCGGCATGGTCCTCTCCGTCGCTCTCGGGATCACCTTCTTCGTCGGCGGCTTTATCATGTGGATTGTCCTGCGCCGCTGGCTCAAGATGAAAGACATCACTCTCACCACTATCGCAATTGGGTGTATAGTTGCCGAGGGTATCGGTGGGGTTATGAAACCAGGGCTTATCCATCTTGGATGGATTGCCGGGTAAATTCGGGGTTTATTCACTATGCAGAAGTTATTGGATCGTCATGGCAAAGCACTAGCCTTCCCCCTTTCGATCCCCTACTTCCGCTGGATTCTCATCATAGGTTTTACGGCAGCAACGGTCGCTTCGATCGTTGCTGCCTTTTTAATGAGCCTCGATTTTGCGACCCATTATCGGCTCGCGCACCCGGTGCTTCTCTTCGCCCTGCCTTTGGCGGGAGCCTCGATCGTTCTTCTCTATAATTCCTTCGGTAGAATGTCCGCCGGCGGCCATAGCCTTGTGGTCGAGGATCTATCGTTCGGACCAAGGCGGGTCGAAGGCCGCATGGCGCCACTCATCTTCCTCACAACGTTCCTCACTCATCTTTTCGGTGGATCCGCTGGTCGTGAAGGCACTGCGGTGCAGATCGGTGCAGGCATCGGTCACACATTCGCCCGCTTCACCCGCCTCTCGGACGAAGATCGGAACCTTGTCCTACACATCACCATTGCGGCAGGATTTTCCGCTGTCTTTGGAACCCCTCTCGCAGCGGCTGTATTCGCCCTCGAAATCGTTCCCAGACTTCGTGTTCGCATAGAAAAAGTCTTGCCCGTCCTGGCCTCAGCATACCTGGCTCATTACGTTTGTGGACTCTGGACTATTCATCACACTGTCTACCGAATCGGCTCATTACCCGAAGGTCTCACCCTCGCCTCCTGGAACTGGAGGTTCATGGGCAAGATTGCAATCGCCGCCGTCATCTTTGGCTGCTGCAGTCAGGCGTTCAATTTCTCGCTCCAGGCTTTGAAATCCCTTTGGTTTCGGATCAGCTCAAAGAATTGGGTGCATCCTCTTCTCGGCGGCACAGTGATCATCGCTCTCGTCTACCTTAGCGGCACAAGAGATTTTCTTGGTCTTGGAGTGATCAGCAGCGATCACAAGGCGGTTACGATCGTCAATGCCTTCATTCCAGGCGCCGTGACGAACTGGAGTTGGTTCTGGAAATTTTTATTTACTGTCATCACACTGAGCGCTGGCTTTCGCGGCGGCGAAGCCACTCCCCTCTTCTTCGTCGGAGCCTGCCTCGGTGCGACGCTTGCCGGATTTTTTGGGCTACCCACAGATCTCATGGCTGGGCTTGGCTTCGTCGCAGTCTACGCGGCGGCCTTGAATGTACCTTTGGCAGGAGCTTTCATGGGCGCGGAGATTTTCGGATTTAAATTTCTTCCCCACTTCCTCGCAGTTTGTTTCATCGCTAAATATTTCGCAATGAGCAAAAGGACCTTAGGATTGCTCCAAAAGGTCCCGTTCTATCGTTCTAAATCGTGATGAGGATCAGACCGAACGGAGATTCACGCCCTCATTGAGCGTCAACACCCGATGTAAAACACGGCGTCGGGCAGCCTTGACCTGACTTTGTTTATAGCGATCGTGCGCTGCTTCCCCGACTGCATTTTGCGCAGCCGACTCTTCATCCATAACCTGGAGTTCAAAGGGGAAAAAGCCATCGATCGATTTTTCCTCGGAGGAGGCCATGAGCAAAATCTCTTTGCAGACATCGCGCATCATGTCGGAACTCTTACCTTCATCAATAAATTTCGCCATCTTGTCTTGCCATTGAAGGGAGGGATTTGGATAACGAATCAATTGCCGACAGGTCAACTGCACCGCGCGGTAGTCTTTCGCCGTATGCGGGTTCAAATGATTGCCGAGACTCACAGGTTTGGTCAGACCCTGTAGAATATTCGTGAACTCATGCGGCTGAATCCGACCCTCCTCAAGCATCTCCCTCAACATATCGACGTTATGTTTGAAGCCTTCGATATCGATCAAGGAGTTTCGCGCGCGAGCCGGATTACAGTTGGGAAAGGAGACCATGTGAAATTCCCTAAGAAACTTCACGACGACCATGACATCCGACAGGTTTTTGGTAATAATCCGCATTCCCAGCAAATCGTAAATGGTCTCTGCAACATTCGCTTTTTTGTGCAGGAGCTTTAGAAGAATCGATTCCCGCGATTTACGCAGCTTCCACTCAATTCGATCCAGCTGCACCGAGACTTCCCGGCTCCCAAAACAAAGCTGGCCTTCGGTATTACGAAAGATATACTTCAAAAAACGGTTCATGATTTGGGTTCGCGCCGCTTCAACATCTGCAAACTTCGCCACACCATCGATGTGGGCCAGGGTGTGCATGACCCTTAGCACGGCACAGGCCCAGGCCTGACGGAGAGCTGATTCCGCCCGGCGATCCGAGGCGGCCATGAGAATCACACAGGCATCATCGGCCATCAGTAAATCATCGGGAGGCCGGCGACCAGCTGCCCATTCACTTGGCATCAGATATTTTTCGATGAAGTTCCAGGCTTCACAGATAACCGAGTGAATTTTCTGAGCGTCAATCGCATTTTCGGGATCGTAGCCATAGTAACGAAGGAACTCCAAAGCGTCCTTCCGATCCCGCATCTCAAGCTCGGTGAGATCGATCGAGGATTTGCCGCCGATGAGCACTTCCATCGCGCCCCAATTGAAGCTCCAGAGATTGGATAGGTTCTCAGCTGTTGTTTCTCTTTCCACCTCGTTCTCCACTGCGCTCAATCATGATAGAATGGGACTAGAGGCCACATTGACCCGCGGAGGGCTAGGACTTGTCCTTCAAAATTCTCACCATCATGACCTTTCTCTTGGGTTCAGTCAACGCGCTAGCAAATGACGCAGCTCCTCACGGAAGCGCCGCGGCATCCGCTCAGGCGATGAAGACGACCGATAAATACACGAACAGCTGGATCAGCTTTCCCGCGCTGACTCTAAAGAATATCGATACGGCTGAGCCTCAGGCTTTGCCCCTGACCAAAGGCCGCGTTCAGATCGTGGTCTTTCTCGCGTCCTGGTGTGTGCCCTGCCAACAGCTCATGCCAGAGATGAAGCGCATCGCTGAGAAATACAAAGGCAAGTACACCGATATCAGCTACGTCTTTGCCCACGACACCGATCCTGACGCCAGAGCCTTCGCCTCCTATCACAAAGTGATGCCAGCGTCGTATATGGGCACCGCCAAGGTTCTCGAAGACTTTCATCAGCCCGATCTCCCGGCAATCTACGCCTCGGACCGCTATGGATGGCTTGCTTACCGAAAGCTGAACTCGAGGACCACTGATCTCCCCGAACTCGAAAAATATCTGGAACTTCATACCTCGTTCTAATCCTTCTAAAGAAAAAGCGCGACACCCAATGGGCATCGCGCTTTTTCTTTGTTACTCGATCGCCATCGATTTCAAGGAACGTTGATCGCGTTCATCATGCGGCTATACATAATCCAGCCCTGCTTCGCACCATTCACGAGGTCCACGTACTGCTCATCACTCAGGTTGGCATTCTTCAAGGCCGCGAGAATTTCATCCCCGTGAGGCAAAGAATCATCATGGCGGTGAATTTTGAAAAAGACCGAATTTCTCGGCGTTATGTAATCGGAATTCTTAAACATGGTCGCTATCAGATCCGCTGATCCCGAGCCAAGGTTTTCAAGGATGCAGGTGGCACCGAGGCGAAGAAACGGACGATCGTAGACCACACTGTTGAAGTAGGCCCACCAGAGTTTCACGTCGAAGGGCGGCTCCTCTGAGGTTTCATAACCCAGACTTTTCAGGTCACGGCCGGCGATTTCGTAGTGCGGCTCTTCTTCGTTGCCGAAGTTAAAGAGGAATTCGCGAAGGCTCTTTTTGCTCGAAAGATCCGGATGACTCGCAGCGATAAAAAAATGCCTCTGCACACCATTGGTGAGATGATACTGCAGGTTCAGATAGCGGCGATAGATTTCCTTCGGCATGGAGCCGTCGCTTTTCATCATCGATTCAAGCATCGATCGAAATTCGGTTTTGGAGGCTTCCACGACATCTACGAGTTCGGAATAGTTCATGCTACGCGCTCTTGATGATTGACGAGTTGAAGGACTGCGACGGCCGGAACATCGGCGAAGCTATCGACGCCCACGTTCGAGACGACCGTCATCTGATCTTTGATATAGTCGCTGAGCTCATTGTAAATGTCCATCGAGACAACGAGCGAAGTTTCTAAAGGTTTGCAAAGTTCTTCGAGCCTCGCCGAGAAATTCACCACGGTCCCGAGACTGGTGAACTCGATTCGATTCTGCGAACCGACGTTACCCGATACGGCCTGACCGCGGGCAATGCCCATTCCCACCTGTATCTCCGGCAGTTGAACGCTACGCATGTCCTGATTGAAAGCATCGAGGCTCTCGATCACATCGAGAGCACTGGTCATCACCTTATCGATATTCACTTCGATTCGATCGATGCTGCCCCAGGTGGCCAGAAAACCATCACCCAGGTAACGCTCGACGTAGCCGCCTGATGCCTCGATAAAAGGCACAGTATTTTCGTAGAAACGATTCAGCCAGTTCAAGAGATCGGCGGGAGAAATGGATTTTGACTTCTCCGTAAAACTCCTGATGTCGAGAATCAGAGACACGATTTCACCTGTAGTCCCACCGCGAACGCCTCCGCGCTCAGCGGCAATCTCATCGACAATATGTCTCGGCACATACTTTTGAAAGGCTTTCCGCATACTCCTCTCGTGATCGAGCTGAGTTTGTTTGTCGAGGGCAAGACCGAGCTGCCGGGCGATTCTCTCGAGGAGCACCATATCCGTTCGCACAAGCGTCTGTTTCGCGTCGATGCGATCGGCGATGAGTACTCCCAATCGCCCGTTGGCTCCTGGCACAGGTACCATTGCGTAGCTTTTCGAGCGAAGTCTTTGAATGATCTTCTTCGACACATCATTAAAGTGAAAAAGATGATCTTCGACATTCTCAATAAAGACGGGTTGACCGGAATGAAAGATTGACGAAACGAAGAAGCCTTTTTCCCGAGTCACTGTGAGATCGACTGTAAACTTCCAGATCATGTCGAGATCGCTGTCTTCGCAGAAGACCGATGATGTCCTCAGTTCTTTCCCGTCAGGCGAAGCGAGCATGAGAAAGGCGCGATCAAATTTAAAGCGTGTGCAAGTGTCTTTGAGCGTCTTATCCAGCATTGTCTGAACATCGTTCAAAGTCTGAATCGATTCGGAGGTTTCCTCGAG
>SEDW01000821.1 GCA_004193325.1 Pseudomonadota bacterium
GTGTCGGGAGATGCGAGCCACATCACAGCTCCTCCTGAACGTCATGAGGGTGCCTTTCGCTGCATGAGCATGACGCTGAAATGCGCTGGGATTAACCCCGACGAAGTTCAGTACATCAACGCGCACGGCACATCGACGAAGATGAACGATCAGTACGAGAGCGAAGCAATCCTCGACGTCTTCGGAAATCACGCAAAAAAACTTGCGGTATCTTCGACCAAAGGCGTGACCGGCCACTGCCTAGGCGCTGCAGGCGGCATCGAAGCCGTGTTTACAGCTCTTTCTATCTACGACGGAGTCATTCCGCCGACAGCGAATTACACGACCCCCGATCCTGCCTGTATGCTCGACTACGTGCCAAATACAGCGCGACGAGCTAAGATTGACGTTGCTCTGTCGAACTCATTTGGATTCGGTGGAACCAACGCGACGATTGCGATTCGCCGCTTCTCTTAAATTGTATTTTTTCATCAACGGGTTTGGTGTAAAGAGCTGATAGCCGCATATTTTGGACATTGAGTGCCAAAATGGGTTGGTTTTCAGCTCGTTTATTGTAAACTTACGAGATATTTCGAATATAGAGGGTTCATAATGACGACGAAGAAAAAGACGGCTGTGGGCCGGGATGTTCTTATCGGCATGTATAAACAGATGTCTCTCTTTCGTCGTTTCGAAGAGAGAGTCGGCCTGGCTTATACAAAACAGAAGTTCTCGGGCTTCTGCCATCTTCATATTGGACAAGAGGGTCTGGCGGTAGGCGTTCAATCAGCGCTTCGCGATTCCGACTATATGATCAGCGGATACCGCTCACACACGCAGGCGATCGGTAAAGGAATACCACCCGGCGCTGTCATGGCTGAACTTTTCGGTAAAGTCGATGGTTGCTGCCGCGGTAAAGGCGGTTCCATGCACATGTTCTCGAAGGAGCACAACTTCCTCGGCGGTCACGGTATCGTCGGCGGGCAGGCTCCTCTCGCAGTTGGTGTGGCCTTTGCAATTCGTTACCGTAACGAAGACAACGTCATGGTTTGTTATATGGGCGATGCCGCAACCAACCAGGGCCAGGTGTTTGAAGTTATGAATATGGCGGCCACCTGGGATTTGCCGGTTCTCTTCATCATCGAGAACAATCGCTATGGTATGGGCACTGACATTACTCGCACCACTTCAGTCGATCACCTTTGGAAGCGTGCACTCGCTTTCGATATGGGTCACTCCGATGTCGACGGGATGAACGTTGTCACCGTGCATGAGCATGTTTCTCAAATCATTGAGACCATGCGTAAAGATAAAAAACCACATCTCCTCGAAGCCCTCACCTATCGCTATCGCGGTCACTCGGTCTCAGATCCGGGCAGCTATCGTACGAAGGAAGAAGTTGAGGATTATCAGAAAAATCGTGACCCTATTACAGGTCTTGGACGCACACTCGTCGAGAACAAATGGGCGACCGAAGAAGAGCTTAAAGCTTGGGACAACGAGGCTAAGGAACAGGCGAAGGCTGCTGAAGCTTTTGCAGACGCATCACCACAACCCGCGGTGGAAGAGCTCTGGGATCACGTACTCGTACCCTAATTGAGAGGAGATGAATCATGGCCATAATTACTTTTCGCGAAGCTCTCGGGCAGGCAATTGCTGAAGAGATGACACGCGATCCCAATGTATTTCTTATGGGTGAAGAAGTGGGTCTCTACAACGGAGCCTACAAAGTATCCAAGGGTCTCCTCGACCAATTTGGTCCGAAGCGAGTCTGGGATGCTCCCATTTCTGAAGCGGGCTTTGCTGGTCTCGGTGTCGGCGCGGCGATGGTTGGTCTACGTCCTATCATCGAATTTATGACCTGGAACTTTGGTATCCAGGCATTCGACCAGATCGTGAACCATGCTGCGAAGATGCTTTATATGTCTGGCGG
>SEDW01000822.1 GCA_004193325.1 Pseudomonadota bacterium
AGATCCGGCGTGATCTTCGCGCGATCGCGAATCGGCATCCGGCCGAAACCCTGACACTTCTCACAGGCACCTTGCGGGTGATTGTGATTGAAGAGGGTCGGCGAAGGTTCCACATAAACCGTATCGCAGGTTGGACAGACGAGCTGCCGATTATAAGCCTTCAAAAGGCCTTTATCTGTGCGAACCACGCCTCGGCCGCGACCGAGTCTGAGAGTGAGCTCGGAGGCTTCTATCATACGGGTCAGGGAATCCGCGTTGGCCGTAATCCGATCGACCACGATCATACTGCGTTTCAAATCGGTGGCTTTGATCTCGCTGATCTTCTGCACTCCGCCATCGACGAAACAGCGGGTAAACCCTTGGCTCTCGAGCTGCACTTTAAGATCAGCAGCCTTCACTTTGCCCCATTCATCGAGGGGCGCGAGGAAGAGAAGTTTCTCACCGCCGAAGTTTTTCATCACGTCTTTAGCCATGTAAGGGCCATTGGCTTTGATCAACTCCTGGCCGTGACAATAGACTTTGGAAATATGGCCGAAGATGATGCGCATGACGTCGGTGAGTTCGGTCATGGTGCCAACGGTAGAGCGCTGATTCATACCGGAGCGAACCTGTTTCACCGCGATAGCTGGCGGCAGATTTTCCACGCGATCGAGATCGGGTTTGGCCATCTGCTTGAGGTATTGGCGGGCGTAGCTCGATAGACTTTCGACATAGCGCCGATAGGCTTCGCCATAGAGTGTGTCGAAGACGAGAGAGGACTTGCCGGAACCTGACACACCGGTGACGACAGATATTTTGCCCAAGGGGAATTGAATAGAGAAGTTTTTGAGGTTGTGAGTCCGGATACCGCTCAGCTCGATGTTCTCAACTTGTTCCATCGGAATCGTCTCCTGCACGCCCCAGTTTATCGGGGGCCAACAGAGAGGATCATCGCACAGCATTCCGGCAACGCAAATAGCGAGTTATCAGTGGGTGGGTAGGGGTTTTGCTTTATCACCGCTGAATTTGTAGGTCGTGCGAAGCACCGCACCTTTATCGTCGAGATACTCGATCATGTCGATAAGCCCGTCATGATCCACATCCCAGCCGCGATAAGCCAGACGACGCTCGAGGAGCTGCTCGCCCCCGTATATTTTGACGTAAATTGGATGCTGATTTGGGAAGGGCAAACTTGCTACAATGGGGTCGGCATTCTCCAAAACATAATGCGTCGGTTTTGGAGGCTCATTGCTCTTTTCGGTTGTGGCGCAAGCTGCCGCTAATATAGATATAGGGAACCATAGAGCATAGGGTGATACGAGCTTCAGTAGACGCGATTTATCAGCCATTTAAACTCCTCCGATTCTTACCAAATCCTTTCGGCATTTTCGGCTCGGAGTTGATAGAAACCCTTCGCGAGAGATTCAGGAAACCGATGCAAGATCCTAATTTGATCCGGAACTTTTGTATTATTGCCCATATTGACCATGGCAAATCCACGATCGCTGATCGTCTCATCGAGTACACGGGAGCCTTGAGTCTCCGTGAAATGAGCGCCCAGGTCCTCGACAATATGGACATAGAGAAGGAACGCGGGATTACCATCAAGGCCCAGACCGCGGCCATGCAATACAAGGCGAAGGATGGCAAAACCTACTTGCTCAACCTAATCGACACACCAGGCCATGTCGACTTCAGCTACGAAGTGGCTCGTAGTCTCCAGGCTTGTGAAGGTGCTCTCTTGGTCGTGGATGCGGCCCAAGGCGTCGAAGCCCAGACCGTAGCCAACGTTTATCTCGCGATTGAAGCCAATCTCGAAATCATTCCTGTTCTGAATAAAATCGATTTGCCGAGTGCGGATGTCGATGGTGTGACGATTCAGATCGAAGAAGAGCTCGGCATTCCAACGGACAACATCGTCAAAGCTTCGGC
>SEDW01000097.1 GCA_004193325.1 Pseudomonadota bacterium
ATGTTCGATAACACTAATTTCATTGGCGACTTAAGCAGCTGGAACACGGGAAATGTCATAAACATGGAATATATGTTCTGGGGCGCAGGTAATTTCAATTCCAATCTAAATTTGTGGAATGTATCCAAAGTTACAAGTATGCAATCCATGTTTGAAAAGGCATTTGCCTTTAACGGTGAAATTAGTGCCTGGAACACCTCCGCTGTCACCAACTTCAGTTACATGTTCAGTGAAGCAACTGTTTTCAACCAAAACCTCTCAAGCTGGGACGTGTCCCACGCGACCACTATCGAGCGCATGTTCCGCTTAGCCAGCGCTTTCAATCAGGACCTCTCCGCCTGGTCACCAATCGCTGCCACGACCATGTATGAGTTCATGCTCAACTCACCCCTCACGCAAGCAAACTACTCGGCTCTTCTCAACAGCTGGGCCGGAAAAGCCGTTCAAAACAACGTCTACTTCGGCGTCGGCACTACCAAATACCTCGTAGTGGCAAGCGCAGCCCGCGCGAATCTCGTGAGCCGAGGCTGGGTCATCGTCGATGGTGGGCTCGGGCCTTAATTGATCATTAAGCCTCAGACGCAAAAAAGCCCAGGACTTGCCTGGGCTTTTCCGATTTTACTTCTTAGGTCTTACTGATTCTTACGATTCGACGACCACATCGGTGCCGCGATATCGTAAAAGCCCGGAACGGTCAGCTTGTGCTGATTGCTTCCGTCACGGTTCATGATCCAGAGATTCCCTTGAGCCTTGCCGTTCCCGTCGCCGATACGGTTCGATTGGAAGGCGATGAGCTGACCGTTAGGCGAGAAGCTTGGGCTCTCGTTATCACCGTTTTTGAGGGTCAAACGCTCGAGCTGGCTGCCGTCTGGATTCATCAGAAATGCATCCCAACGGTTGATGTCTTTATCGTAGCCTGCGAAGACGATCTTGTCCGAATCCGGCGACCAGTTTGGAGTCGCGTTATACCAGCCGGCATAGGTCAGACGTTTGTCGCCTGTGACTTTCGGTGTATCGCCCTTTTCGAGACCAGCAACAAAGATATGCGGGTTACCGAAGCGGCCCGAGACGAAAGCAATGTGTTTACCGTCTGGCGAGAATTTAGGGTCGACGTCGAGGCCAGAGCCTTCGATTAAAAGTTTTTTGCCGATACCCTGTGGGCTCGTCATGAAGATATCGGTGTCATCGCCGCGAGAGCTTGTGTAGGCGATCCATTTGCCATCAGAGGAAAAGTTAGCACCGGAGTCGAGACCAAGGTTGTTCGTCAAACGGCGTTTGATGCGGGTCTGAGTATCGTAGATGAAGAGCTCAGGATTTTTGAATTCGTAGGATGTGAAAGCGATGTAGCGGCCATCAGGACTCCACGATGGAGACAAGTGAGGATACTCACCTTCGGTGATCGCCTGAACATTCGAACCATCAAAGTCCGACATGTAGATTTGTTTTTGTGCGCCCTTAGCTTTTCGGGCAACGAAAACGATACGGGAATTGAAGATACCCGATTTGCCCGTATAGGCCTCAAGCAAATAATCCGCGTACTGACGAATCGTCGCTTTGTAATCGGTGATGCGGGTGAATTGTTTGGCGAGAATTTCTTTGCCGCGGCTCACGTCGATCGTTTTAAAGGAGAGAACAAGGCCTTTGCCAGGCTCTTCTGTCAAAGCCGCAACTGTAAGGGCCTCAACTCCAAGTGCACGCCATTGAACATATTCTTCACCGCTCAAACCTTTAGAATCGGACACCCAGTCGGTCGACTCTTTGGTTTTACGTGAAGCCGTGAATTGGCTCCAGGCTCCAGCATAAGCGCCCTCGGCTAGAGGTGCAAAAAATCCCGAGAACACCAGCAGACGAGTCAGTTCCTGCGAACCCTCTTCCACCAATTTTTTGCCTTGGGCATCATTGATCGTTCCCACAGCTTGAATGCTGGGAGTCGCGATAACGAGTTTGCGGAAAGCGGGACTATCGATACTGATCAACATCGGTCCGCCGGCCTCGGCAGCCACTGCGGATCCTGCGATGAAGAAACTAAACATGAGAATGATAAAACGCTTCACGTAATCAAACCTCCTTAACTGGGTTTACATTCGACCAGAATCGTTTCACCGGCGAGATTCGCTGGCGGCGGATTAAAGGGCGAGGATTTATTTACCGCACGAACACAGTAATCGTCGAAAACTGAGTCGCCCGATGATTGTTGAATCTCCGCCTGCATCAATTCACCCGTCGCACCGATCACGATGGCGAGAGTTGCCCGTGCATCGCTCTTTTGCAGCTGATAGGTCGTAGGCAAAGCGTAGTTGCGGCGAATGATGCCGATGAGGTAGCCGCGATACTTGTTCTGCTCGTTCAAGCCGGCAACACCGCCTGGCGACGTCACCGCACCTGGCGTTGTCAGAGCATCACGAATCTGCGCCAGCTCCGAATTATCCTCGGCCTGAAGCTTACGGTTATTCGGCTTGGTCTTGTCTTTGAGACGCTCGCGAACGAGACGCTCCAAAGCTTCCGATTTTTTGAGCTTGGTCGTAATATCAGGCTTTTGATTGTCCTGACCATCCTTGACCGCATCAGGAATGACCTTGCCCACTTCCTTGACTGGCTCTTCTTTCGCAGGTTCAAGGGCTTCTTCCTCTTTCAGCTTCTCTTCGACCTTGTAAGTCTTGGTCAGCTGAGGAAGTTGATTATCGGGAACAAGCACCTCAGGAGCGATTTCCGCTTTCGGAATAACGGTCTTTGGCGCTGAACCCAATTCCGCTTCGGTCAGGAGTTCTGTGTCCATCGCATATTCTTCGATAATCGGAGGGTTTGTGCGAAAGATTTTCAGAAAACTGAGACAGAAGACGAGAAAATGCACGCCCACCGAAACACCAATGATGATGTAGAGTGAGCGGTTTTCATTTGTAGTTTCTTGCATAGCCGGATTGTTCAAGGACTTCGTGACCTCATTACTTCCGCGCCGCGACTTTGGCTTCGGTTAGCATACTAATCTTGGTTACACCGGCAAGGCGCGCAGCACTCATCGCATTTACGACTTTCTCGTAAACAACTGATTTATCCGCGCGAATGTAGATCTCTTTCTTCTCACGATTCTGATAGATCTCAGCCAATCGAGTCTCAAGTACTTCGCCAGGAATTCCTACTTTTTCAAGAAAGTATTCACCCTTTTGCGAGATCGAGAGGACGACCCGGTTTTCCGAGACAGACGAACTGCGTGCCTTGCTCTGAGGCAAGTTGATGCTGATACCGCCGATGGACAGCGGTGCCGTTACCATGAAGATGATGAGCAGCACGAGCATAACGTCGACGAGGGGAACGATATTGATATCGGCCATCTGCCCTGAATCGTCTTCGTGATCTTCGGTCGAAGTCTTAAACTCCATAGACTCTTCTCGCCTCTCTTAGATCGGTGCTTGATTGGAACCTGTGCCTTTGCGATCGCTCACAAGGTAACGGCCAACGATATTGAGGAAGTCCATGGTAAAGCCATCGAGGGCGCCGGTCAGGTTTCGGATGCGGGCGTTTGCTGTGTTGAAGGCGACAACCGCAGGAATCGCCGCGGCGAGACCAAAAGCTGTTGCGATCAGAGCTTCCGAAATACCAGGGGCAACCGCTGCAAGCGACGCACTACCGGTACGGGCGATACCTTCGAAAGAGGTCATGATGCCCCAGACTGTACCGAAGAGACCGATAAACGGCGCCGCGGAAGCGATGGTGGCAAGGACCGGAAGAAGACTCTCGAGCTTCTTTCTTTCGATACGCTTGGCTTTGCCGAGCGAACGATTGATGTTTTCCATCGCTGCGCTGATCGCAAGCGATGAGTTCGGCAGACTTTCTTTCAACTGGCTTCCGCGCACAAGCTCGGCATAACCGGTACGAAAGACTTCTTTTGCAGGACTAGCCGCGTAGTCGCCAAGTCGGCTGTTCAAATCGTTTAGCGAACGACTATCCCAGAAGCTTTTGATGAACACTTCAGAACTGTTGATGCTCTTTCTGAGCACAATCATTTTCCAAACCAAAATGGCCCAGCTCATGATCGAAAAGATGACCAAGATCAGAAGCACGGAGAAGACCACGGCTCCAGCGTGCCAGGCACGGGAGAAAATCGAGGGCGAAGCAAGATCTTCGACTTCAAGTCGGGTCTCTGATGACGCGGCTGCGGTTTCACCAGCAGGTTTAGCGGTTTCTTGAGCCTTCGCTACCGAACTCAAGCCCCACGAGAATGTGAGCATAATGAAGCCAAGAAGAGATACCACGAGCCAATTCTGAGTCTTTGTCACCATGGGACTAGGAACTCCCTGCATGTTAGAAAAACGGTTCTTCATATACTACTACCCAAGGGGGGCAGTGTCACCATAAACGGTCCCATTTGCTATCACGGATCAGGACGTTAGCCAATATTTCTCGCCAAGCTTACAGAATTGGTCTAAAGAAGAGCCTTGGATCAGGGATCAAAACAAGGGGTTTCTCATGCTCAATCTCGACCAATTGGCCGCTGGAGAAGTTCGTTACGATTACACTCGTGCAGAAATCCAGGCGATTTACGATCTGCCGATGACTCGGCTAATCTTTCTGGCGCAAAGCGTTCATCAAAAGTACTTCGAACCCGATGAGATCCAGATGAGCACCTTGCTCTCGATCAAAACCGGAGGTTGCGCAGAGAACTGTGCCTATTGCCCTCAGTCTGCCCATTACTCCACAGGCGTTGATGCCCAAGGGATGTTGAGCGTCGAAACGATCGTTGCCGCTGCGCGTGAAGCCAAGGCCAACGGCTCGAGCCGCTTTTGCATGGGAGCTGCATGGCGAAGCCCACCGAAACAGGGCAAGCAGTTTAATCAGGTTCTCGAAGCCGTCACCGCAGTCCGTAACCTTGGACTCGAGGTCTGTACGACGCTCGGCATGGTCGATGACGATCAGGCCACAGCCCTTGCGGAAGCAGGCGTTCACGCCTACAACCACAACCTCGACACCTCTCCCGAGTACTACGAGGACATCATTCAAACGCGTGTCTATCAGGACCGACTCGATACCCTTAAATCCGTTCGCAAAGCTGGAATGACAGTCTGTTGCGGCGGCATCGTCGGTATGGGTGAAGAGAAGATCGACCGCATCGGTCTCCTCGAACAACTTCACCAACTCTCGCCGCACCCCGAATCGGTGCCGATCAATCTTCTCGTCAAAGTTGAGGGCACGCCTCTGCAGGATGAGAAGGAGATCGATATCTTTGATATGGTCCGCACCATCGCGACCGCTTGTATCATTATGCCGAAGAGCCGAGTTCGCCTCTCCGCAGGTCGCACCAAGATGAGTGACGAAGCTCAGGCCATGTGTTTCCTCGCGGGTGCCAGCTCGATTTTCACCGGTGACAAACTTCTTACCACTCCCAATCCTGGCGATGACGCTGACCAAAGACTTTTCGCTCGTCTCGGTCTTAAGCCTCTTCCCTCGAAGGACGAAGTGAAAGTGTCTAAAGAACCGGAATCGGAAGTCGTAAGAAATCCAACTAAGCAATCTGAATTCGCCTATGAGGCGAGTCTCTAATCCTTATAGAGGAAAGCCGATGTCGTCACAGGGGATGAACGTCTTAAAAAACCTTGTTTCACAGAAGCTTTCTTCTATCGAATCCAAAGGCCGTCTGCGCCGCCTCCGTCCGCTGCATCCCCGTTCAGGTGATTGGCTTGACCTGACTCACAATGATTATCTTTCCTTTCGTTATGATAAAGATTTTCAGTCGACAGCTCACAAGGCTTCGGCTGAATGGCCCATGGGCGCTGGCGCCAGCCGTTTGCTCGGCGGCGAGCATCTCGTATATGAGAAGCTCGAAGCTGCATTTTCGTGCTGGAAGAACTGTGAATCCAGCCTCTATTTTGCCTCAGGTTATGCCGCGAATGAAGCGCTAATGACAGTGCTCGCACTACCTGAAGCCGAATTTTTTTCCGATAGCCTGAATCATGCAAGTCTCATCGATGGTCTGCGCCTCGCGCGGCTTGATAAAGGCCAGAAGCATATATTTCCGCACAACGATGTGGAGGCTTTGAGAGACAAACTCAGCAAATCTCAGAGTTCTCTTAAGATTGTCGTAACGGAAAGCCTCTTTAGTATGGATGGCGATGAAGCGCCGCTCATCGAACTGTCGGCTCTGTGCCGCGAATTTAAGGCTCTTCTCATCGTCGATGAAGCCCACGCACTCGGTGTTTACGGCAAGCGCGGATCTGGTCTGATCGAAGCCCGAGGACTCGATCATGATGAGATCATCAGCATCAATCCCTGCGGCAAGGCTATGGCTGCTGCCGGCGCGTTCATCTCCGGGCCTGCCTGGCTTCGGCAATATCTGATCAATACGGGTCGCAGCTTTATCTATTCCACCGGCGCATCACCCTGGATCGCGGCCGGCATGCTCGCGACTCTGCCTCTCATCGAAGCGGCCACAGACCGCCGCCAGAAATTATTCGCGATGAGCGAAAGACTTCGCCACGATCTACAGGATCTCGGATTTTCCATTGGAACGTCGAGCACGCATATCATCCCTCTTCTCCTCGGCAGCGAAGAGAAAAGCCTTCACGTTGAACAGGAACTCCTGGGTCGCCATATCTTAGCCCGCGCGATTCGCCCACCAACGGTTCCCGAAGGAGAATGTCGCCTACGACTCTCCCTGCACGCCGGACTCGATCATCTTGAGCCGCTATTGAAAGCCCTAAAGGAAATCGGATGAACTTCAATCAAATCTTCATCACAGCCACCGGCACCGATGTTGGGAAAACCTTTATTTCCTCGCTCCTCCTCCGGGCTCGTAAAGACTGGACCTATTGGAAGCCTGTGCAAACCGGAGGGTCAGCAATCGATCAGAACGCAGTGCATGAAGTGGCTCCACTTGCTGTCATAGCCAATCTTCGCAACTACGAGTATGAACTCCCGGCCTCACCTGATCAGGCGGCTGCTGCAGAATTTGCATTGGCTCCGAGCGTCGACGACCTCTTGAAGCTCGTGGCCGGACAGCAAAAGCTCCTTATCGAGGGTGCGGGCGGCCTTATGGTTCCGCTCAATGATCAAAATGAAACCTGGCTCGATTTTCTCCAGGCCTCGCGTATTCCCGTCGTCCTCGTCGCATCAAGCGGCCTTGGCACGATCAACCATACTCTTCTCAGTATCGAGGCTCTCCAGAGTCGCTCGATTCCTATTCTTGGACTCGTGTTGAATGGTCCTGAGCATCGCGGGAATCAAAAGAGTATCGCGCGTTTTCATCCGCGTATTCCGCAGATCGTGATTCCCCAGGTGGGTTCTGATACGGCCTTGAGCGAACTCGATCGCCTCGGCGACCAAATCTGGCACAAGATCAGCATTCTGCGCAATGAAGCCCAGAAATCGGAAGCCTGGCTGAAAAAGGACAAAGACTACGTCTGGCATCCCTACACTCAGCACAAAACCGCACCGAGACCGGTACCAATCGTCGCCGCACGCGGCAGCTATCTCTACACCGATGAAGATGAAAAACTCCTCGACGCGAGCGCCTCCTGGTGGACCTGCACGATCGGTCATGGCCATCCGCGCATCGCCGCAGCAATTCGCGCGCAGCAGGCCAAGCTCGATCATTGCGGCTTTGGGAACGCTACGCATCAGCCCGGTTCTGAGCTTGCAGCCAGGCTCATTGCCCTTGCCGGCAAACCCTTCAGCAAAGTCTTTTATTCCGATAACGGTTCCTGCGCGGTGGAAGTTGCCCTGAAAATGGCGGTTCAAACCTGGACCAATCGAAACCAAACGAAGCGCAGTAAGTTTCTCTACTTCGAAGGCGCTTACCACGGCGACACTTTCGGAGCGATGGCAGTGGCGGAAAGCGGCGGTTTTCATAAAGCCTTCGCACCCTATGTTTTTAAGGGTATTGAAGCTCCGCTAGTCACTTCGCATCCAAGTCGGATCTGCCCGGGAGGCTCTGCCGAACTCGAGCCGAGAAAAAAAAATCTTCGAAAAATATTTGAAGAGCAAGGCGAGGAGATGGCAGCCGCTATCATCGAACCTTGGATTCAGGGTGCCGGCGGCATGATTATCCAGGATTTGGATTGGCTTCGCTACCTCGCAGAGCTCTGCCAGGAATTCAAAGTCCTGCTCATCTTCGATGAAGTCTTTACGGGTCTTGGCCGGATCGGAGATGTCTTTGCTTATAAACGTGCGGGCATCACTCCCGACATCTTCTGTCTCGCCAAGGGTTTGACCGGAGGAAATCTCCCGCTTGCCGCGACTCTGGTTACGAGCGAAATCTTCGAAGCTTTCCTCGACGACGACGGCTCTAAAGCGCTTCTCCATGGCCATACCTTTACCGGTAATCCCATCGCCTGCGCGGCAGCCCTCGCAAGCCTCGACATTCTTCGCGAGCAGGATCTCGTGGCAAAAGCCAAACTCATCGAGCAGAGCTTTAAGACATGGATTGAGTGGCACGAGAAAAGACTTGGTCTCATTGCTCCAAGAGCGGCCGGAGCTATCCTTGCTTTCGAATTGGATTCGGGCGGCTACTTCCACAACGCAGCTTATCAAATCCCGGATCTTGGTCGAAGTCACGGCCTCATGCTAAGGACTTTGGGAAGCACGGTTTATTTTGTTCCTTCCCTGATGATCACGTCCGATGAGCTCGAGCAGGGATTGATAGCCTTGCGGCAAACGATCGAAGACTACCGGGAAACCAATCGCAGCTTCTAACAGAAAAGCCTCAGACTCGAGAGAGAGTCTAAGGCTTTTTTTAAAATCCTAAGAACGATTAAGGACGAACTAGCTTCGTCAATTCCGTCGTGAAATTACTAAGCACAGCCGCCCCCGCGATACTTGCCGAAGTCGACATCGTGGATTTGATCAGAAGGCTGCTGCCATCGGCCAGAGTCCAGTTTTCAAAAGTAGCTGTCCCACCCGCA
>SEDW01000823.1 GCA_004193325.1 Pseudomonadota bacterium
CCGCGGCGGTTCCCTCCCGCTACTGCAAATCGCCTATGAAAGCCTTTCCCCGGGCTTTTGAGCGTTTTTTTAACGAGGGTGGGGGGAGTGGAGCCGGTGGGCGGGTGCGTTTGTCCACGGGCCGCGCAGCGGGCGGTGGGCAAAGGCAAAGCCGTCCACGGGCGGAACGGCGGGGGCGGGACTCCGCACCCGTGCCGGCCGAAGGTCGGCCTCGGCCGTCGAATTACCTCAACGATAGAGTCATAAGAGCAAACGGTTTCTCTGAAAACGGCCGAAACCTAGCATCCATGCGGGTTTGCGGCCGATTTTTGACCTTTTCGGCAGTGTCAAATTTGACACTGCGCAGTGTCAAATTTGACACTGCGGAGTCCTGATTGAGAGACTACACAGTGTTTTAAAATAGGCTTCATGGTGTCTTTGATAGTACACTGGAGTATCACAAATGATCACGGAGTTAGTACATGGCAAATGAGCTTGAATGGATTGATGCGGTCGAGAAGCGAAGCGATGCACGGTTGGTTGGCCAAGATGTTTGGATCAACCAGCGGACAGGCGAAATCATTGAAGCTCAGACCCTGACGAAGGAAGTCAAAGGTGACGTTGACGTCGGTTTCGAGAAGCTCTGGGTCGGTCACATCCTTGAGGCTGTCGAAGAGGTCGGAAACGCGAAGATGAAAGTGCTTTTCTGGCTCATCCGCAACAAGGACAAGGGAAACATGGTCCGAGCTACGCTTGATGACATCGCCGAAAAAACTGGCTCCAGTCGCAGCACTGTTGCCCGTCTGATGGCCTCACTTCGTAGGGCTAACGTAGTGCGACTTGAGTACGGTGGGCGCTGGATGCTCAATCCAGCGGTGGTTTTCAAAGGAGGCCACGACCGTCGCATGAACGTGTTGATTCGATACCAAGCCATGGAGCAAGAAGATCTGCCGCTCAAACCTGATTCAGAGCAAGAACTTGAAAGGATGGCAGCGTGACTGACAACATAGACAACCTGCTGTTGGAGCACCTCAAACGTTTCCAGGCTGGCCAAGATCGCATTGAAAGAAAGCTGGAAGAGATAGTGACTCGCATCGGGCAGCTAGAACTTGGCCTGGCTGGATTGCGCCGTGACTTTGCCCATGCCGATGAGAATGCAGCTGGAATGAGCGTTCGCATGGATCGCATGAGTGACCGAATCGAGCGCATCGAAAAACGTCTAGAACTGGCTTAGTCAGCATTTCTAAAGCCTTCCTCTCTCCAATGTCGTACTACGAGTAGCGTGAGCCTGAACGGCCCCGCACTCTACGAACGACAAAGGAGAGAGGCGCACTTAGTAGTTTCTCTGCGAGAAACTGTGTGCACCTGCCGTCGGCTTCGAAAAATCGCGTTGTGGTTGAAGCTCGATCATGCTGCGCGAGGTCACCCCGTAAGCGGAGCCTTCACGCCTCCGTGCCCTGGCGGGCGCGGCGCTCTCGCATTTGCTAACACAGCAGCGTCTAAGTCATGAAATGTTGTTGTATGAGTTCCTTTCACAGCATTAGGTGTTGTTCTATCGGTTCCTCAACCTTGTTGAATGAGTTCCAAACTGTTGTTGTATGAGTTCCTTTGAACTGTGATTTCAACAACGTAAACCGTTGATATCGTTAGTGTTCTTCCTTCCCTAACAGACCCCGCAAGCGGGGTAGCTCACGACCCCAAATCGCGGCACTTCGTGTCCGCTAAGCGCTACCGCGCCGCCGCCTACTGGCGGCTCCCAGGCGTGGGCTCTGCCCCCGACCCCGGAGGGGGTACACCCCCTCCCGCCGCCGCCGCGGCGGTTCCCTCCCGCTACTGCAAATCGCCTATGAAAGCCTTTCCCCGGGCTTTTGAGCGTTTTTTTAACGAGGGTGGGGGGAGTGGAGCCGGTGGGCGGGTGCGTTTGTCCACG
>SEDW01000098.1 GCA_004193325.1 Pseudomonadota bacterium
TCCCATCACCGATTTATCGTTGCTGATTCCAGCTCCTAGTATGACTGCACCCATGATCAGACTCCCAGATTCGAAATGGTGACCGAAAGAAAGCCTGTGATCACACCGGATGCGGCCGGCACGATCAAAACCTTATCGCCTTTTTTGACTTTCCCTGACTTTATATTCTCGTAAAGGGTAATAAAGTGAGCGGTAGTAGCAGTATTGCCGAGATATTCCACAGCGCTGAGTGTTGATTCAGGAAGTTTGGCCTCGAAGACTTCAGCGCCGTATTTACTAAAGTTGTGGATGGCACGTGTACCCACCTGGTGATGAAGAATATGGTCGAATTTCTCCGACTCCACATTACCGCCGTGTTCCTTATAGTAGGCCATCTGGAAGCGAGGCCAGAGTTGTATGCGGTCTTTCTTGTGCATTTCCGCATTGACTGTATAGAGCGCCACGCCTTGGGTCTTGTCGCTTGGCATGCCCAAACAAAGTCGAGCGTAGTCGGCGCAACTCATGAGTTCGTAGTAATGAATGCAATCCGCATCGGACGTGGACTGATCGAGAATCACCGCTGCCGCGGAGTCGCCGACAGTCATCGACCCAAATTGAGGATCGGTCGATTCTTCAATCTCACGTACAGCGGTCTCCGCGATCGTGGTAATAAACTCGCCCGAGAGCAAACTTAATGGAATGACTGAGCGCTGGCTCAAACATCAGCTGGCGCTGTTCGCCATTGATGAAGCGGGTAATCGAACCCACGATGATGCAGTCGAGATCTTCAGCTTTATATTTGGAGCGACTGAGGGCATCTTTGGCTGCAGCAAGCGCCATCGTGTAACTGTCTTCCTTGATGCCATCGGCAATGCGAATTTCCTGGATACCTGTGATGTGTTGAAGATCAAAGCTCGGAGTGTTCTTCATTTGAGCGATTCGATCTTTCATGCTCATTTTCTTGGGCGGGAGATATGCGCCGAGACTTTCGAAGCGTGCCTTCATGTCTTTTCCCTATTCTCGCCTGTTCGGTCCAGGCGTTAAGCCTGCTCCCTCAATGCTGGAGGTCGCAAGATGAGTGTACTAATTAAATCACAACTTGGCCCACCCTGGGACCCTATAAACTGTCTAAGCCCAATCTTTACGTCCGAGTTCAGGAAGTTTCCTGTCTACCTCAAAATATCGGCGATGTTTTTACCAATTCTTAATCTCGCCACGACCAAGGCGGTCAGGGCCGAACCGATGGCCAGAATCATTGCGAGCACAAGGTAGGAACCAGGGACAAACGCGATGCGAAGCGGCACTTTTTGGGAGATCAGCGCCGGGTAGTAAAGAACCTTTGCTCCATTGAGGAGCGATAAAATGAGGACTATGCTCATAGTGCCAATTATTGTGCCTGCAAGTCCTAAAAAGAATCCTTCCCAGGCAAAAATCCCGGATACGAAGCCATTCTCGTAGCCAATGGCTCGCAGTGTGCCGATTTCCTTCTGTCGCTCGTCGATATTACGGGTGATGGAGTTCACCATAGAAAGGATCGAGACGCTGGCAACGACGAGAAGCATAAAGACCTGAATGAGGTCCATGACTCCCATCATGCTCCGGTAGACTTCCGTTAGCTTATGATCCCGCCAAAAAGAAATTTTGATGCCAGGATCGTTACCCAGCTCCTGTTTCATGTCTGAAATAAAACTCTGCGCGTCGTTCGAATTTTCAAGAGTAAAGCCGATCATGGTCACTCGATCGCTCACGAGAAAACTCTGGGCCTGATCGAGCGGCATCATGATCCAGCTGTCTTCCATCTCGCGTATGCCCGCGTCCACGATGCCCACAAGCTTCGCATCCCAGGCGTTCATCTGACTCTTGTCGGTAAGTGCTGTCAGCTGAAAGTCTTGACCGAGGCATTCGACATTGCCTTGGTAGGGAAGATAACGGCCGTCTGAGGCCTTGGCAGAATCAAGGCCTTGAAGTTTACAGCCCAAAAGCTCGGCCAGGCCTTTGCCAACCACTATCTGATTCTGTTTTCCAGTGTTGAGTGGTGTGCCGAATCCGGTGTTCCAGGCCCAATGTTCGCCACGGACGACTTCACCCTTGAGCACATCGTAAGCGAGACCTGAGTAGCCGTAGGAGGAGTTGGGACCGGCGATGATCCCCTCGATGGCCAGAAAGCGCACAGTTCCAATCAGCCTGCCCTGAAACTTCTTTGAGGCTTCAATGACTCGATTAGAAGCCTCAGCGTCCAGGGCTGCATCGTCGTCGTCATTCTCCATGGCTTCAACAATCACATGACCCGTCATCCCGCGCCTGACATAGAAATCGCCAAATTGATCATCGACGTCGACGATGTAGCCTCGAATGGAAGCGATAGCGACAACACTGAGGGCGATGCTCAAAAGAGTGGCAATACTATGACGCCAGTTTCTTACGACGCTTCGGGCTGCAATTCTCATGGAGAGAGATAAAGGTAGAGTCATCTCAATTCCCCCGGTCGAGCAAAGTAAGAGTCGGCTGCGACGCGTAGCGGCGAGCGATGATTAAACTCGTCACCACTACCATGAGACAAAGGAAAACTGCCGACGCCCCGTAGCTCCACAGTGGAGGCGTTACCTGGAAGGTTGACGATTGACTGGCACCTGGGAAACGAAGCGGCAATCCCAGGCTCTTAATCCAGGCAAAGAAGAGAACACTGAAGATCGAGCCAACGACCACCGCAAGGGTTGCCACACAGAAGGATTCAATCGCAAAGATCCATGCCACCTGAGATGGTTTATAACCCAGAGCCCGCAAGGTCCCAATTTCTTGCCGGGCCTCAACGAGCCCGATGTTCACTGTGTTCAGGATCGATAGGAGCACAACAGCGGCTACCACGATCGAAATAAAGATTTCGGTCACGACCATGACGTTGAAACTTGCGAAGTAGTTCGGATTCCAGCGTTCGTCATCCCAGGCATAGGCTTCCACATCGAGGCCTTTCTCCTGAAGGCTACTGGTAATATTTTGCGCCATAGCAGCCGATTCACCCCGGTCTTTTAGAAAGAGTCCGACATAAGATACTTTTGAAGTTCTCAGGAGGTCCTGGAGCTGAAGGATATCCATCTGCAGGCTGCCATTCTCAGTGAGAACCATACCAGTTGAGAATTCGTTGGCCATGTTGCTGTCAACAGCATTGAGTCTGTTGTCGAAATCCTGAGTGAGGAGCTGGAGGTTCGGATCGTGAGCAAGCTTGGCTTGAACATCTGGCCTGTCACAGTCGGCGGCGGAGAAGATTTCACTGCTCGTTCTAGCTACCCCTTGGGCCGTCTTGCCAAGGCGTTTGGCTAAGCCCCGCGACAGTCCGATTGGTGACGATAAGTTTGATTCCCACAGAGGAACACCGGCTGTAGTGCTTTTATACTCGGGGATGACCTCTTTGAGTTCAGGATGGTTTTTAACCCTTTTTTCCTGAGTGAGGGAATAGGCGTGTGCCCGAAAGGGAAAAGATTTACAGCCGCTACCGATCAAGCCCGCGCCGAAGAGATAAGGGGCTACAATCTCAATCGATGGATTCGCCAGCGCGAAGGCTTCAATCGCTTTCAGATCTTTTTCATCCAGTGAGAATTTATCGGGCTCAATGAGACGGTAGCGGAGACCGCCTTTTTTGATGATGGCCACATGTCCGGGCTGCTGAAGGTACATCGCAGCGGTTCCCATGTAGGAATTTATTCGCGTAGAATAGCCAAAAGTGAAAAGGGCAGCGGTGAGGCCAATGGCGATGGCGCCACCAGCTATCAGGTTGCGTTTCGCATGCTGCCTGACGCTTCTGAAGCCCAGAAGCCAAGAGAATCTCTCCAAAATCGACTCCTTTAAAGACCAGGGCTTATCGGACTAGGGTCACAGATTCTTTCAAATATTTTTATAAATTTCGGTATAATACCCAAACACTCAGGAGTATCCGCATGCAGAGTCCGCAAGTCAGTGAAGACATCCTGGTTCTCCATGATGTTTACAAATCGTACCAACTCGGCGAAATAAAAGTTTCCGCTTTGAAAGCTTTGAGCCTCACCTTAAAAGCTGGCGAATTTACCGCAGTCGTCGGAACATCTGGATCAGGTAAGAGTACCCTACTCAACCTCATTGGTGGTATCGATACTCCTGATTCCGGTCTGGTTCAGGTCGGTGGGGAGGCTTGGGCTGATATGAATGAGTCGCTGAGGAGCGAAGCGAGAAATCGCAAGATAGGCTTTATTTTTCAGTCGTTTAATCTCATGCCCATGCTTAACGTCTTTGAAAACGTGGAACTTCCGCTTCTCATTCAAAAAGAACTGTCTCATGCGGAGAGAAAGAGCAGAGTGGACAAACTGCTGGTCGATGTAGGCCTTGGTGAATTCTCGAAGCATCGTCCCGACAAGCTTTCAGGCGGACAGCGGCAGCGAGTGGCGATCGCGAGGGCGTTGGTCACTAAGCCTCTGATCGTCATCGCCGACGAGCCTACGGCCAACCTCGATTCTGAGACAACCAAACAAATCATCGGACTCATGCGAGACTTAAACGAGAAAAATAAAACGACCTTCATATTTTCCACTCACGATGAAAAATTGATGGCGCATGTGAATCGCATTTTGAGAATGAAAGATGGGCAACTTGTGGAGCAGATTTGACGATTATTTCAGATCGATGTAGAGGGTCTGAGCCGGGGCTTTCTTAATGATTTTTGATATGCTCTCCGTGGCGAGAGCGATGTCGAGCGATCGCGGATCGCTACTCTTGGGATTTTTTTCTTTGAGAGAGCTCATTTTTTGCACAATCCAGGTATAGCTTCCAGGTTCGAGTTCAACTTGGGCGCTTAGTTCGCTTGTCTTGATCCTCTTCGTTTTGCCATCTTTTTTGCTGAGAATCAGTCGATAGAACTGGTCCTTCTCAAGCGGAACCTTATCTTCCCAGGAAAAAAATTGAGTGACACTGCCCCGCTTAATGATCTGCGTGGAGCGGGCGTAGGGTGATAGAAGTGTTATATCGACCAGCGGTCGATCCGGTGCATTTTTTTCATTCGACGTGATGTCGCTCATGGGGCGATCGACGGTTATAGTGATCGCCTCCGATCGAAAGCGATGTTTTTCATCTTCTACCTGAATCTTGTAGGTGCCGACCTTATCCACAGAGACCTGATACCAGCTTTCATTCGTAGTCGCATAAGGACGGGTACGTGCATCTCGAACATCCCAGATATAGATGCGGTAATTCAGATCGTCGGCCGGAGCGTTCCAAACGAGAGGAATCGTGGCACTGCCGCTGCTGAGAAAGAAAAGTCCCTGGTCGCTGGGTGAGAGAATCTTGATCTTTTGAATGTCGGAACTCGACTCAACACCCTGGGGATCGTCCTTGTAGGGAACGTCTGGAAGCTTAGGCACTTTATCGAGGGTCAGGATACTTCGAACAAAGGCTGAGGCAAAGCTCAGCATCGGATAGTCCTTGTTCATTTTCGCCGACTCGGCGCCTGTGTCCCACAATCCCTTGAGAGGATAATCCTTGAGCCCAGTGCGGCGGAGAAGGTCTTCATCGAGGCGGGTAATTAGCGGCTGATTGATGCGAATCTTGGTCTTTGGGAGATCAGGATTGTCGCCATGAATCGTCAATTCAACTGATGAAAGGGGATCGATACGCATGATCGTGCCGAACTCGACATCGCGAGAACGCAAAGGATGCCAGGCTAATTCCATAGGACCTTTGACAAAGATTTTGCCCTGCTTCTTCGTCACTTTAAAGACAGGACTACTGGCCCAGGCGTTGAGTCCCAGGCAGGCTGTCATAAAAATGATGAGGAGTTTCAGCATCAAGTCGTTACTTCTTCTTTGTCCGATTCATTGTCATTCGCGAGCGGAAGATCTTTAGGACCGCGACTGTCGAGCATCTCTCTTAACTGCAGTGTCGATTGATTAAGGACGGTGACAAGTGGGCCGAGGTCGACCAGGAAATTGTCGGGATTGTGTTGAGTCGGAATTTGATGGCCCCGCGTAAAATCGAGGAGAGAGGTAGCCAGTGCTTCGATCTGTTCCCGAATCGAGCCGATAAACATGCGGCCCATCAGGAAGAGAAATCCCACCCCAAAGAGGAGGGCAGCGAAGACCCAGGTCGTCGGCCGCCAAAGTGCTGCAAAGACCATCGATGCCGGGGATTCGGCGAAGAGGGTGCTGTTCGATTGATTGAGATTCATCGCAAACCCGAGGACCTGACTTTCCATTTCCGTGTAGGGGGCACTCGCCTCCTTGGAAAGAGGCATGCGGATAAATTCCTGCACAAAGGGCTTGTGCAGAAGTTCTTCCTGCGGCTGCTTGGAATCCGACTGATAGATGAGCTTGCCGCGACTGTTGATGATAAAAATGCGGCTGGGCTTGAGGTTGGTGAAGATCGCGAGACTTTCCACCGGCAAACGCCAGACGCCCCAGTAGTAGCCCGCTTCGACTGAAGACGAGAGGATTGAACTCTTCGGCAGAAGTACTGGGCAGAGAACATAGTTAACGTTCGACACATTCTGAATGTCACAGCCGTGATCGGGTAGGACCTTGAGATCGATTCCTTCCGGTACCTGGCCGGCAAAGGTCTGTTCTCTGGCCACGACCGCAAGAGGGCTGTTCGCAAATGTCAGTAAACCGTCGTTATTATTGAAATCAGAAATGCCTTCAAGAGAGCGATCAAAGCGATGAGCTATCTGCTCAAAGTTCATAAAGCTGATGAGCCGCCTGTTGTCGAGTTCATCGCGCAAATAGAAGTAGAGAAGCCCACCACAGATTCCGAGAGGAATTGCGATGAGCGCTATGCTAAGGACGGTGGTCCAGAGTTTAATACTGGATTTCATGGCTCGGTCCTCGTCGATTTAGGAGCCTGCCGAACGATAACGAGTTCGAGACGGCGATTCTGTTTGCGTGCATCCGCGAGTGCTTCTCCAGTCAAACCCTTGATCGGAATTAAAGGCATCGTATCGGCCGCACCTGATATCTTGAGTTTGCTCGAGGGAATTCCATGATCCTGCATGTAGTTTCCTACCGTGGCGGCGCGGGCTGCGGAGAGGGACCAGTTACTGGACCACGTACCGCCTTTTCTTGGGGGAATGTCGTCACTGTGTCCTATGACTTCGATTTTCACCAAATCATCAAACTTCCCAAGGGTCGCGATAATTTCCTGAAGCTTAGGGAGAGCCGCTGGTAAAATGCCATCGGCACCACTTTCAAAGCCTGTATCAGTAGGAATGACGATACGAAGATTGTTTTCCACTTTGAGGCTGTAGTCCTGAATCCCATTCTCGCCAAACTTCTTGGCAAAAACTTCTTTAAGAGCTTTCGCTTCCGCATGGTTTGCGTAGCGCTTCTCAATTTCACCGACACTCGTTTTAGGATCGAGTTCCACCATTTTCAAGAGGAGTTGAAAGGCGCGAGCCTGACGATCTTCCGGAGCGGCCTTCTCGATGTGTTCCATGATAGGTCGCTCGAAACCAAGCATTGAGGCGCCGATTTTCTTCTCGAGTTCCTCGACCCTGGTGTCTTTAGAAATGGCACTGTACATCAGAACGAAGAAGCCAAACATCAGAGTCATAAGGTCAGCATAGGAGACGAGCCAGCCTTCGCCTTCTTCCACTTCCTCATGATGTTCAAACTTCTTCATCAGCGCTCCTTGGTCATCGACCGGGCATTAAGCTTTTTTTGCGTCGCGTTGTCCCGGGAGAAGGAAGGACTTCGCTTTTTCTTCGACATATTTGGTTGGTTTACGTTCGTGAATCAACATGATCGCTTCGATGATCATGCGTCTGATCACAAAGTCATCCTTGGCTTTTTTCGAGAGATATTCCGCCATCGGGACGAAGATAAGGTTCGCAAACACAAGGCCGTAGAGAGTCGCGAGGAGGGCAAGGGACATCGACGTTCCGATACTCCCTGACTCGCCCTTACCAATCGCCTGGAGTAGCGCGATCATACCCATGGTCGTTCCCATTAAGCCGAAAGCGGGAGGAAACTTGGCTATCGTCTTAAAGATCGTGGCATCTTGAGAATAGGTGGTGAAGATGGTTTCGGCTCTTAATTCCAGCATCTCCCGAAGTTCTTCTTTGCTGATGTCCGCTTCGGTCCAGGTGAGTACAGCAGCCGATTCTTTGAGGAAGGGATGTTTCGCCAATTCCCCGGCAGATTTAAAAGCGTCTTTACCTTGAACCCTGGCCTGGCTGAGACTCACAATGTTCGTGATGATCTGAGCGGGCGTTATGCGGTCCTGCTTTATGATGTCTTTAAAGAAGACCCGAATAAGCTTTAGCACCTGGCCTACAGGGAAGCAGGCGAAGGTGATCGCGATCGTTCCGCCCAGTACGAGGAGGATGCTATGAACGTCGAATACAATCCAGACGTTCTCTAGCGACATCGCGAGCGCTGCGAAGACGACGGCAAAGGATGCGAGGTATCCGATTATCAGAGCAAAATTCATATTGGCCTTCCAGAATCGGGAGCTAATAGTTTCATATTAATCGCAATCAATGGACATTTCTGCGGGCAAAAATTACATTGCCTCTTCATTCCTGGTTTTTTGAATCCGGGCTACTTCAATTTGAGTGATAGCTTTCCTGAGTTCTCGGCTAGCATCGCTGTCGTCCGCTTGCCTCATAAGGCTCGCATTAAGGATTTTCAAAGCCTTATCGGGGGACTGCATGTTCTGCGCCTCGAACAGTGAGCAGTTGTAGGCAATTTCCCAAGTTTGAGAAGCCTCTTCCTGATACTTCTCGCAAAGGGCATCGACGAGGTCGTTATTTTCTGTCTGACGATGCGCAGAGATCAAGGCCGACAAAGCTTTAGGATTCTCCTTGACGTCGTTCAGATAGGGAATCGCTTTCGCGAACTGACTGCCGTAGAGATAGATTAGGCCCAGAGAGAGTTTGGCGGAATTATTTTCAGGCTGAATGTCTAGAATCGCCAAAGAATTCTTCTCGACCAGCATGAAATCCTTTTGCTCAAAGGCAAGCTGGGCGCCAAGATTCAGCGACAAGATCTTCGCGTGAGGGGCTGGGCTTCTTCGAAGGCGTTCGATGATATAGCTGACTCGTGCCCAATCGCCTTTTTTGATCATAGGTCTTAAGCTCTGCTCAAGCCGCTCGGCGTCGGGTTCGGAAAGCTTTTTAATATCGATCTTGCCAGTCTGGAGCTGAAGCAGAATCTCGTCCCAGGCCAGCTGAGGCCCAAGCTCTGCCGGAGCGGTCCTAGCCGAAAAGGTTGAGGCGCAGCCGTTTAACAGAAGAGCGATGAGGATCATTTTCAATTTAGAAAGCACGAGGGACCTCCCATTCCGGCAAGGCATCCGTGAAAAGGATCTGTTCCCCCGAGAGCACTGGAGCCCCAATAAGGGTCCTTGGTTTTGAGAACCTTATTGTAGAGCGCTTCGAGTTCACTGAAGGCGGCTCGTTTCGTCTGGATCGCGGAGGCGAGTTCATCACTTCGCGCAGCGTAGACCGGCATATTCAAAAAGAGTGGCAGTGATTTTTGTGCTACTTCAAACGCGATTGACGCCAAAATACGTCGCGAGTCTCCAGTCAGACTATCGGGATTATCTGCATAGAGTTCGTAGAGGATGCCTTTAATATCGTTTTGCAGAGCGGGCACGGTTTCAGTCCCTTCGAAGGCGATACCGAGCAATTCAATACGCTCATTAAGATTAAAACCTAATCCGGTCACGGCTTCGGAGGTGACCAGTCGGTGAAGGGCGGCAGACTCTTTCACCCAAAGGAGACGTTTGGCCAGATCGATGGGCGCGCGGTGGTTGGCGCTCGCGACTGCCATACAACTCGTCACAGCCTCGAGCGGATGTTCGACCTGATTGATTCGACACTCAAGCCCGTTCCGGCGATCGATTTGGTCAGGAGCCCAAGCAAGTTGTTTCGCTGATTTCAGTAGATTGTATGCTTCGCGCAGAGCGAAGTTTTCTTCATAGAGTTCGGCGAGAGCGAGGTAGCTCTCCATAAGCTGGGGACCGCCCGTGAATTTCTCGATGTAGATCGTGAGATAGTTCGCCTTCAGCTGCCAGGGGCTTTCGGTGGCAATCGCTCGCGTGATAGCTTCCAAGGCGAGTGGGCTCGGCCTTTCTCTTTCAGCAAAGTTCGCGTAAGCCGCCGCCTGATCGGCAGGACTGCTTTTCATGGCGATTTCGTCAAATCTTGATTGTCTGAGACGCTCGCGTAGAAAGTTTGCTATATCGCCACTTTGCAATTCGGGAATGCGTAGCAATTTCTCGCAGCCGGCAATGAGAGCCGCATTGTCGTCACGAAAGAGAGTGAACAGGCTATAGATGGCCTCGGTCGAGTGCTCTGGATAGTGTGCGATATAGAGCCAGAGTTTCTGCCGGGCAAGCGTCTCGTTCTTTTGGTTGATAGCAAGGCGAATGGAAAAGTTTTCACAGTCCCGACGTTCATTTTCCGCATGAGGCCAGTAAGCGTTGAATGTATCACAGGCTTTGAGTAGTCCCTTGGCTCGGTTAAGATCATCGGCATAGAGGGTGGCGTCGCTGTCGTTGATGGGTGCCGTAGCCTTTCTGTAGGCCTTGAGCATAGACCAGGCGAGCTTGCCTCGTTCGCTTCGGTCGGGACTCATCGCGAGGATGGTTTGATATTCCTCTGCGGCTTCATACCAGTTTCCCAAAATTTCCTGCAACGTGGCTTTTTGCTGACGGAAGAGGAGGGTTTCGGCTGTGCTGCCCTTCTCGGTAAATCCTTTCAAAGCATCGACCAGTTGTCTGTTGGTGGCGGTCTGATCGGGCCTGTGCGCAGTCGCGAGTAGGTTCTGTGTGGTCTTCTGAAGGTCGACGAGAAATGTTTGCCGGGACAGACTGGTCTTGTCTTTGTGCGTGAGCACCGACTGCAGTCCTGCTTTGATGAGGCTGATATAACTCTGACGCGCAGCCTTGGCGAGATCAAGCTTACGAAGACTTTGACGGAAATATTCGATGGATCTATCACTGCTTTGAGTGATGTCAGCAAGTTTTTTGTAAGCGAGCTGTTTGGCATTGGTTTGAGCCAGATCGGATTGGAGGATACAAACGGCTATGCGCTCACGATCGAGATTCGGCGCGAGCTTTGACCAGTAATTGCTTGGATCGAGTCTAGAATTGCCGTAACGGATGATATCGAGTTCCAACGCTTCCTTAAGATCTGGTCCGGCGTTTTTGGGTAGTTTGCCCAAGACTTTAGAAAATTTGGCCCAGGAATCACTTGGGCTATTAAAAATCAGGTCAAGCTCAGACAGTCGCCAGTTGAGAAAGAAGAGGAGCTTGGGATCTGCGGAAACTATTTTTTTGTACTCGACATCTGCATCTTTATATCTCTTTTGCATGAACAGACTTTCGGCCAGGAGAAAGCTGTCGAGCGGAGTCGATTTTTTGCTATTGGGCCGAGACAGTATTTTGTAGGCAATATCGCTTTGCTCGGTCGCTAGGAGAAGGGATATCCAGCGTCGCTCGAGCTGTGGGCTTGGTTTGCGATTGATCTGAATCGTAGTCTGCATGTCTTGCGCAAGGCGTAGGAGAGCCGAGGATGAACCGCGAGTTGTTGCGATGATCTGCGCGAAACGATCGAAAAGCACCTGCTCCGAAGCGTTGGTCTTCTCCTTTTGGAAAAGTTCCGCCTGTATGCTTGGCCACTTGAGGCTCGGCTCGATTGCACTGCAGGAATCAAGCGCAACTCTCTGAGCGGCAAAGCTGCTGCTAGAAAGGAGGAGGACGATTATGCTTTTTGTGAAGCATCGTAGCATCGGAGTCCTGGCTTGAACGAATAGTTTACATAGGTTGCTTAACTCTCAGTTTAACATGAGAGTGAAGGGCAATATTTTCACTGTAACGGGATGTTACATAAAAAGATGGTAGTGAGATCTTTGGTACGGGGCGGGAGGAACGCAAAAGGCGCGGGAGCGCCTTATTTTTTGCTGAGGCGGATGAGTTCGTCGATATCACGATCTTCAGGATCGAGGTTTTTGGCTTTAAGGAAGGACGCACGGGCTTTACCTGCATTGCCTTCGGCCAGAAAGGAAAGTCCTGTTAAGAGATGCGGTGCGGCAGCATCAGGTTGGTTCTGCGACATCTGCTTGGATATCTCGCGAGTCGATTCCCAATCTTTGGCGGTCAAAGCTTTATAAGCGCGAAGCAGCATTCGATAGGCGCGGTTTTGTTCCTGAATCTTTGCCTGCTCATCGCCATCGTCTTTTTCCTCCTTGCGCTCGACGCGAAGAGTAAGTTCGTTTTTACCTTCGGTCAAAGGCTTTACTACCCAATATTGACTTTGAATGCCCTCGCCCCAAACACGGATATATTGCTTCTTGAGCTTTTGCACATCGACGGCAATCGGTGTTTCGCCTATGACGTCGCCTTCGCCTGTCTGATCGTCAAAATCAACCAAACTTATATTGACCTTCTCGTTACTTACGAGCGTCAAAGACGGTGTTGAGCAGGCGAAGCCCGATCCAAGAAACAGGAGAAAAAGACTGAGGAGTCGCATATTTAACATCTTTTTACTCAATACGATTTGATTTCTGACGATGAGTAAGGAGCTAATACCTAGTCACCGGGAAATGCTTATGAAGCCTTACAATCAATTTAGAGCAATGCTCGCTATAATCACTATTATAGCTGCCGGTCCGGTGTTCGCACAAGGAAAGGGCAAAAAGGAGCCGGTGGTTGAAGTCTCTCCCGAGGCTAAAGCTGCTACGATCCGCAAAGCCTTTCAAAACGAAATGGGTACGGTTCTTGAGAAATTTCTCAAGCCTCATCAGTATAATCTTCAAGTGAACTTCGATATATCAAAGGACAAAAAGGGCGGCGACGACGTCCCCTATGCTCCTGACAACCTCGTGCCGGATACTTTTCAGGGTCTGCCTACAGCCAAACAAATGGAAGATGTCAAAAACCTGAGTATCACTCTGCAAGTCCCGAAGTGGGTCGATGCTGAGACGAAGAAGACGCTTCAGGCGCTCAGCGAAAAGAATCTGAGCGATAAGCTGGGCAAAGCCATGAGCATTAAAGTGGAGAGCGTGGCTCTCGACGTGGAGGAACCCCAAAATAAACAGACGCCTCAACCCAACCCTTCACAAGCTGCTGCTGGCGGAGCTGGGGCTGGTTCTGGCGCCTCTCCGGAATTGAATCGTGCTCTCGATGATATTCGGGACCTTCGTAAAAAGGTTGACGATGCAAATGCAGCTGCGCAGGCGGCTAATACTGCCGCAGCTGTAGCTGCGGCAGGTGGTGGTGCTGGTGCAGGAGCTGCTAAGGGCGGAGCCGCTGCTGGTGCCGGTACAGGTGCTGGCGGAGCAGGAACGGCTGGTTCTGCCGATGGCAGCGCTGCGGGTGGTTCAGCCGGCGGAAGTTGGATTTCGGATCTCGTTGCAGTCGGCAAACAATATCCTATCCCAACTCTGATCGCTCTCGCGGCTCTCTACTTTGCAATCGCACTTCTGGTCCTTATACCATCACGCTCCATAGTCTCAGCTTTCAAAGTCATTCAAACAGCTTTTGATACCCTGTCTCGTGCTATCAAATCCATGGGTGAATCCTTTGGTAACAAAAAAGATGAAGAGAAAAAAGAGGATACCGAGCTAGCTGAAGAAGCGATAGCTGCGGCCGCTCCGGCGGGGCCGATCGACGGTGCAACAGTCAAATCAAAGCTTAGCATTGCAGAACTCAATAGCAAGATAGATGCCCTCAGAGGACAGCATAAGCCCGAGTACGACCGCTTCGTTGCCGACTTGATCGTGAGTTACCTTCATGATCCAAATCGCGCCTACTGGTCAGTCTTTCTCCTCGATATGCTCGGCCGTGAACACGCGCGCCGCATCTTTGAAGGACTCGAGTCCGCGGATCAGGAAGAAGTCATGCGCCTCGTCAAGCACGAAGCCCCAGGCGACAAACTCGATGCCACAGCAGAACTCCTTGACAGCTATCAAATGCGTCTACTCACCTTCGGGTGGAAGGGCGGTATCAAATCGCGAAGTCTCGACGCCGAACTTCAACACACCATTTCTCAGCTACCGTTCGAAGACTTGCCGACTATCCTGAATCGTTTGAGAGAGCCGGCCATTCGCCGCTTTCTTCTCTACATGGATTCCAAGGCTTTGGGGCAGCTTCTTCGCAGCGTTCGCAAGAATCCTGAAAGTCAGAGATTTCTCGTCAGCCTCATGGCCCGCATGCCAGAGTCCGTTCAAGATGCGAGTGTCGATCAGGAGATCAGGGCCCAGATGCAGGCTCATTTCAACAAAAAACACGACGACCTCTATCTGCCTTATCTCACCCAATACGAAGAAGTTGTGGGTATGGTTGGTGATGAACTGGAAGATGAAGTCATCGATCAGCTCGGCGATGCGAATCCGGATGTCGGTGCTTATTTGAAAAAGAAACTTGTCACCATGGGTACCTTCTTTGCGATGGAACTCGAGGACAAGAAAGATCTGCTCGCGGCCTTTACGAATAACGACTACGCAAGTTTGATTTCTTCGATGGATAATGAAGGTATGAGAGCCGAAATTCTCGGCCTGCTCGAAGCGACCCGTCGTGAGATGATTGTCGAACAACTCTCGGTTCTCGCCGAAGAGAGCAAACTCGATCTGGCCGAACGTCACAAACAGATCCGTAAGCGCATTCGTTCACTGATCAAGCAAACACGTGCAGGTTCTACAGGTGGAGAAGCAGCAGCTGTCATGGAAGATGCTGTTATCAGTCCTTTGGGACATTCCTCAGCGGCTTGACAACTGACATAGTTTTTAAAAACATAGAAAAAGCCGACGCTCGATCCTTCGAACGCCGGCTTTTTCTTAGGAATAAAGACCTCAGCTACCTTTAACAGGCGTAGCCGCCGCTGCTGGAGCCGGAAGCTTCGCAGCCTCCTGATCGAGTGCCTCAATAGCGAAGAACTTCTCAGGAACGATCAAATCCTTGATCAACGCATTCACGTCTTCAAGCTTGACCTTTGCAATCTTCTCGTCGAGTTCTTTATTGAAGGCCAATGTGCGGCCCAAATCCATATTCTTGGCAATCAGGTCCATGATGAAGGAATCACGGGTTAAAGAGTTCCGGCGCTGTTCAGCGTAGGTGATCTTCGCATCCTTCAATTCCTGCTCGCTCACGCCTTCTTTGACGAAGCGGGCTGCTTCCTCACGAATGGCAGCTGTTGCCTTGGCCACGTTCGAGGGAGCGCAGATTGCAAAAGCGGAGATGTAGCCAATATCGCTCTTCTGGTCTGCGCGGAAGCTACCGCCGGTACCATAAGAGAGACCATCTTTTTGACGAAGACGATTCATCAGGCGCGAGGTGGCTCCACCTCCCCAGACAAGCCCAGCAAGGCGGCTCGCCGCAAAGCGCGGATCGCTTTCCTTAAACTTGAACGTCTGACCCACAGCAACCTGGGCGCCCTTTTTATCAGGAGTGTTATAGACCTGAACCTTAGCCACTGCTTCACGGTATTCGTAACGAATCGGCTGATAAGCGACTGGAGCTTTCCAGTTGCCGATGAGTGTGGTCAACTGCGCCTTAACCTGTTCAGGATCGAAGTCACCGACCATGACGAGGCGACCGGCGCTGCCGCCCAGAATCTTCGTGTAGAGATCTTTCACATCGTTTAGTTTCAAGGCTTCGACGAGTTTGATTTCCTCGTCGATCGATGGGATGTAGCGGATATCTGTCTTAGGATAATCGGCGACTGAACGAACAAACGCGCGGCTAGCGATATCGCTTGGATCTTCGCGGCTTTCGCTGAGATTTGCGATCAACTCTTTTTTCATGAGATCAAACTGAGCGGCTTCGAAGCGCGGCTGAGTGAGAATTTCTCCAAAAAGGTCCAGGACCTCAGGAAGCTTGCCTTTGATTGTCGTCATGCCGAAGCTGACTTCGTTGGCATCATCGATATCCCAGCTGGCGCCGCCGCTGATTCCGGCCTTGAGAATCGCCATGTCGTCACGAAGCTTTTCGTAATCGCGTTTCTTGGTGCCGCGCAACATAAATCTTGGGAGAAAATGTAGAGCGACCAGACGATTCTTCAGAGAGTCCGGGCCACCAACGGGCAGGTCCATTGAGAGAGATACGGGTGCGCCGCGAGATTTTTTTGGCATGAGTGCGATCTTCATACCGTTCGGCAACTCACTGTATTGCGTGCGAGCCATGACAGTGTCGAAGCTTGGATTGAAGGCCTCGCCGGCTTCCATTTCCGCGCGGCCCTTATAATCCTTAACCATCGCTGTTACATCACCCTTGGTGAGCAAAGGCACACGATCGATGGTTTTGGTTGGCAGGAAAATTCCAAGGGTACGATTCGTTGGTTTAAAGTACTGAAACGCAGCCTGAAGATCAGCAACCTTTAGAGCTTCAACGCGATCGCGATTGAGGAAGAGCAAGCGCCAATCGCCCATCGAGGAATATTCACTGAGTTCAATGCCCATGCGCGCACTGTCGGTCATACCCAAATCAAAACCGCGGGCAAAATCAGCCTGAAAGCGACGAACGTCGGTGTCCGTGATTTGGCTGGGCTTAAGATTTTCGACGATGGAAATTAGCTTTTTGCTGACTTCGCGAGGGTCTTTGCCTTTGGCAACTTTCGCGACGAAATAAAAGGCTCCCGGCTCTGCGAGTGAATAACTGGCGCCGCCCACTTCAGTGGCAAGACCTTTCAAAACGAGTTCTTTGTAGAGAATGCCGCTTGGCTTGTGACCGAGGGAAGACACCAACGCGTCGACTGCCGGCGCTTTGGGATCGCTACCAGCAACAGTGTGGTAAAGCACGGCCACGACTGCCTGCTCGCCCTGACGACGAAGAACGACTTCGCGCTCGCCTTCCTGAACGGGTTCGATCGTGTAGGTTTCGTTGAGTGTACGGCTTGGGCGTGGGATCGCTCCGAAGTTTTTCTCGATCAGGGCCAGAGCCTCTTTCTCTTCGAAAGCGCCAGCAACGACGAGGAGAGCGTTATCCGGTTGGTAATACTTTTGGTAGAACTCTTTGAGCTTAGGGAC
>SEDW01000099.1 GCA_004193325.1 Pseudomonadota bacterium
GGATATCATTATGCCAATGATTACAGAAACATAAACTATTTTCCGAGTAATACTTTATTGCAATTTCGGAGATCAAACGAAATACTTTCCTTCAAGATGAAGGAGTATTTATGCATCTTTATTACAGTCCTGGCGCATGTTCGATGGTTCCTCACATTATCCTCGAAGAACTCGGTTACAAGTACGAAGCGGTTCCGGTTAATCTTAAGGATCATACCTATGCCGGTGGCGATTTTTACAAAGTGAATCCCAAAGGCTACGTGCCTGTGATCGAACTCGATACCAAGCAAATCCTCACCGAGAATGTCGCTATCCTTCAGTATCTTGCCGATCAAAAACCTGAAGCCAAGCTAATTCCCAAAGACGGTATGGAACGCATTCGTCATATCGAAACACTCGCATTCATCACCACTGAACTCCACAAGTCCTTCGGTCCAATTTTTAACGAGAAAACATCGGAAGACGACAAAAATCTTTACCGCGAACATCTGAAGAAACGGTTTGGCATTATTGAGAAACAGCTCGATGGCAAAGCCTTTTTGATGGGTGCGAATTACAGTCTGCCAGACGCCTACCTTTTTGTGATGACCCGCTGGGCCAAAGGCAAAAAAGTCGATATCAGCGGGTATCCAAACCTCCTAAAGCATTTCGAGACGATACAGGCTCGACCTGCGACTAAGAAGGTTATTGAACAGGAGTCGGCGGGCTCGAAAAAATAAGAGAGTTTTCAGCCCTGGAGATTTGGAGTGCACTTTGTGTCAATGTCCAATCTTAATCATCGGCGCGGTAACCTTAAACTCAAATAGCCCCAGATGTGGAAGCATCTGGGGCTTATTTATTGGGATAATTAGGTCCGGCTTGAGTCAACAGGTCTTATTTTCAGGAGTATCACTCCTGCCCGTAGTTACCTAAAGCAAATTCCCTAACGGCCGGGCTCACGCCTTCCTTAGCCGCAGTCGCAAGAATACGGGTCTCGAAGGCTTTAATAACATCCAAGGCATTCCCGAAGGCCTGGTCGACAGTTGCCTCGTCCGAAGTGTTTAAGGATTCAATCGAGACGTCGATTAGAGCCTTGTCGTCATCTAGTTCGGGAGGATGACTTTGAGCGCTAAAGTCGATTCCATAAGGCTTTACCAGAAAAGAGAGCTTAATCTCCAGAAAAGCACTCCTTCCTAAGATCGGAAAGCCTTGCTCATGCAACGCCTGAGAGCCCGGCGCGAGATAGGTTCCGATTACGGCTCGATTTGCAGAGAGATTGGCAAGGTGCATGGCGTGGATTAAATAAAGATCAAGGCTAACCGCCTCAACTTGCTCCCCAGAAACAGGTTTGTCGATTGTCGGTGCCTGTGCTTGTGTGTTTTGTGCAAATGCTGACTGAGACGCGAAGATTAGAGCTAGCCCAATAATGAGTGATTTCATCTATGATCCTCTACATGTTCTCGTTGTGAAGAATTTGAGTATCGAATATTCGGTCTGTGTTACACAAGGCAAAAGTGAAGTAGCAAGACTAAACCATTTGTTTCAATAAACTGAGCGCACCCTCGATATGTGAATAAAAAAAAGCGCCGAGATCCCTCTCCGCGCCTCTGGTATTTATTAAAAAACATGCGGTATAAAATGCGTCTCGAAGCAAAAGTTCGAAGGGCATTTTTACGGGTCTGGTTGAACTTCGTCCGCAGAGATTTCGTATTTTTGATAAAAGACCGAGTCTACGAAGATTAGTAAATCCACATCTTCTAAATCTCCATTTGGATTCATAAACCGTTCAACTAATTATCGCCGCTTGAGCTTTTATTTGATGAATCTAATCTGATTGACGAGCGCCTAGCCTTAGGCGGATTTTGCCCGGCCGGCCAGCCTTCTCTCTGCCGTGTTCTGTCACCATCCGTTTCTTCGGTCTGATCATGAATTAGAAGGACTTGAGTCGGGTAGGGCATGTCTATTGCCGCCTTATCGAGAGCCAGTTTTATGGCTCGAATGACTTTGTGTTGGACGCTCAACACATCCGCTCGCTGCGGATCACTCCACCAACGCGCCCGAAGATTCACTGTGCTACCAGCTAAGGCAACTGTGAGAACATCTGGCTCGGGCGTCTTCCTCACGCCTTGAACATTTTTTATAGCCTCTAACATAGTTGAGACAGCGAGGTCGATATCGTCGCCATAGCCTATCCCAACTTCATATTCACTTCTCCTATCTGCGTAAGCAGTTAAGATCACCATGGGGTTGGTATAGACCAAACCATTCGGCACGTGGACTCGAGTTCCATCGTAGGTCTTTATGATAGTGGAGCGGGTTTCGATATTTTCGACCGTTCCTTCAAAACTCCCCAAAACCACCTGATCACCTATCGAGAAGGGCTGGCGCAACAGTATTAAGATGCCTGCAAGAAAATTTTGCAGGATGTCTTTAAAGGCGAAACCGATGGCTACCCCTCCGAAGCCAAGCACGCTTAGAAGTTTTGCAGGTGTTACGGACGGCGCCACAATCGCGACGGAAACCATCAGCCCGATAAAAATTACTCCCCAGTTGGTAAGCCGGCCGAAGATGCTTTTGAGGTTCGATTTGCGGCTGTCCTTCGAAAAGGAATATTCCAAGGCTTTGCGTAGGCCATAAGCAATCAAAATGAAAATGAGAAACACGATCGCGGCAATGACTAACTTAGGCAGCATTGCCATAAAATCGTTGGTCATCTCGTTGACAGATCGAGCAGCGCTTGAAAAATCAGAACCAAATGATTCTATAGAGAGAGTGCGGGAATCGTCAGATGTAAGTTGCTCCGGTGAGGCCATGGAATACTTCTTAAAAGCAAAATTGTTTACCAACTTAGTGGCGTAGTGATGTGAGCTTTCACAATTGAACATACAATTTTACCAAGAAAATATATTCTTCCATTTAGATCGATAAAGTTTTTAAGCTATTCAAAATACCTTTAGGAAATGACTTTGAACGCGAAAATTCAAAATAGTGACGAAAATCAAATCCTCTTCCTGGAAGATTATAAAGCTCCCTCTACTCCCACCCGAGTGGGTATCTCGCGATACTGGCATTGGCTTATCCAATCCTTCAAACAGAAGCGGAAGAATGGGCCATTTATTTCAGACAATAATCTCAAGACAATTGATAGCCAGATCCTCGATCAGATTGCGGAGCCTCCCTCTTACTTCGATCTGCTATCGCATCTTGATGACTACTTCTTAAAGAATGGAAAATCAGTCGAAGGGCCCACACTCTTCGTAATTCCACCCTGCGATGACAACAATATTTTGAGTCTTTGGGCCCTATCTAACGGTTTTGAGATACTCGAACCACCCCCGCGCGATAGTCTCTCATCATTAAAGCCAAAACCACTCTCCCAGCTCTCTGGAACAGGCTTAATCGTCATTCCTGAACTTGATCGTTGGTTCCTTAGGCACCCAGAAGGTCTTTCCCACGTGCGAGATCTTCTCAATCAGCTCTCTGTGCTGAATCGACCATTTGTGGTAGGTTGCAACTCATGGGCCTGGGAATTTCTAAAAAAGGCTGTAATGGCTCATCTCTTACTTCCGCCGCCTCTGACATTCGCGCCATTTGACTATAAGAAACTTAAAGGCTGGTTCGGGCATATTGCTGAGAAAGCCTCAGAGGGCAACATTAATTTTTTCAATGCAGATGATCGCTCTCAGTTTTTTACTGAAACGGAAGGGAGCGTTGTTCAAGATTCCTACTTGAATACTCTCGCTAGCGAATCACGCGGCATTCCATGGATCGCTTGGAACTTGTGGCGAAAGAGCCTGAGGCTGGAGCGAGTTGAAAAAGAAAAACGGATGGAGGATGAAGAGGAGAAAGAGAGCGAAAAGAAGAAACGCAGCGTATTATTAGGCGCCGATAGGGGAGTAAGAGTCATCTGGGTCGAAGCGCTGGCCAGTCTTCATTTTCCGGAGGAGCAGAAGGTCGATTCTTTGCTTGTCCTTCATGCCTTGCTCATTCACTCGCGTCTGACTGTCGAGGAATTGCTGGCTGTCACGCCGAATGTAGAGACCACAAGCGTGGTGCCAGCGCTGCTCAAGGCTGGAATAATAACATTGCATGCAAAATCTTTGATGTGCGCACCTGCCGCCTATCCCCAAGTCCGAGTGCATCTCGAAGACGCGGGTTTCACTATGGATCAAATTTAATATGGATGAAGCCACCAAGACCAAAGATAGCGCCGTCAAGTTTTTGAACGATCTCCAAGAAATCAGTTTCACGAAAATAGCCTTGATCCTGTTGGGAGCGGTTTTGTGCGTTTTCGTCGTTCGTAAAATCATTCCCTATCTTGCAAAGCGGGGGCCCAATCAAATGAGATTGTACCTGCTTTCCTCAGTGCCGGTATTCCGCCTTGTCGTAATCATGGTTTCAATTGCTTGGATTATTCCGATTGTCTTTAATGTGACAATCCAAAACTTTCTCCTGTTCATTGGCGCGGCCAGCGTAGCAATAGGCTTTGCCTTCAAGGACTACGTGAGCAGCATCATAGCGGGTATAGTGGCTATATTTGAACGACCCTACCGTCCTGGGGATTGGATTAAGATCGATGAGGATTATGGCGAGGTCCGCTTCGTAGGTATCCGAACACTCCAAATCGTAACGGCATCCGACAACGTCATCACGATTCCCCACGGACGTATTTGGAACAGTAACATCTCTAATTCCAATGACGGATCTCGCACTTTAATGTGTGTCGCCGAGTTTTTTCTCAGCCCTGATCACGATTCCTTACAGATCCGCGATGTCCTCAGGGATGTGGCCATTACCAGCGCATACCTTTTATATTCGAAGCCTGTTTTGGTCATCGTAAGCCAAACCCCTCTCGGCACCAATTACCAGCTCAAAGCCTACCCATTTGATATGCGTGATCAGTTCACTTTCAAAAGTGATCTCACAATTCGGGGAAAAGCTGCAATCGCGGCAGTCGGGGCTAAGGAAGCGAACGCGCAGTTCGCTTACAAATAGAATAATGAATACTGATCACAAACATAGCTTGGCTCAATGGTGATTGAACCAGTACTTCTTTTAACTTTAACCGTTGGATCGACCTCATTCGTATCTAAGCAAAAGGGAAGTCCATAACGACCTCCCTTTTTTCCTTCAACGAACTATCAAGGCGAGACTTGAGCGGCCGGGGACAGTAATGCTTTCGCTACTTCGGTATGTTGTTCCTTCGAACACTTCCCTTAATTCGATGTCGTCTCCCAATCGACCGTCCAATGACACTACCTCCTCAATTTCACATTTATTAATAAGCATCACGCCGATCGATCCGCGCTGAAAGGCGATTAGACATTTATTGGCAGCGATTACCTTCATGGGTTGCCCGGCTACCGCATTATGAAACTTCACAAGGGAAACAAGCTTGGGACTGCGGTGAGCATGATTCCATCGCTCGTCGCGAATGCCTCCACCGCCTGCTAGACCCAAATCGGAGTAGACGTAAGGAGTGGTGCCTTCACGGCCCAAAAGATAGGCATAAGCTAAGTCTTCATCGACAGGATCGAGAATCATCGAGCGAAAGCCATCGTTATTGGGAATATCGTGGTTCATGACAAAGCCGACTCCCGTGCCAGCTGGCATCCCGCGTTTTTTGGACACCAGTTCCGTATCTACGAGATCGGCCAAAGATCCGCCTGGACTAAATGCGGATTGGATTGTGCTGCGCAGTGGGAAGTCGTAAAAACCCATGGTTTTCGTCGCAAGGTAGGGACTGATGTCGCGATCAAAGCTCGATGAGTCGGCGATGATTTCGCCAAAGATAAATTTTCCTTTCGCGACATCGTCAGTCAGAAGCTTTTTAAAATAATCCGGTTCCATATGCTTGACCGCATCAAAGCGATAGCCGTCGACACCCATTGCCGTGAGTCTTTGAAGAAAGGCATGCTGGGCGTTCAGGACACGCGACGAATTTTGATCGAGGTCTGGCAGCCCCTGATCTCCATTGCCAACACAAATGCGATCATTACGAACCTGATCTAGGTCATTGTAGTTTTGAATGCAGGCGGCTTTGTGGTAGTCGATGGCCTGAAAAAGCTCGCCCTGAGTGGCAGCGATTTGAGCAGCTTCTGCGGGATAGGGTGAGGATGGGTTGGCAGTGTGATTAAAGACGATATCGATAATAATTTTTATGCCGTGGGCGTGGGCTTTGGTGATCATCGCCCTAAATTCCGTTTCATTCCCTAAGGGGCCTGCAATCAAGCGATAGTCTACCGGTTGATAGCGACCCCACCATTGATCGCTGGCGATAGAAAGATTGGGCGGAGAGACATGCACCTGGCCGTAACCTTGAGCCGCGAGTGTGGGGATCTCGGCCGTGATCTTCTGGAAGGGCCAATTGAAGAGCTGAACGATCACATCGTGAGGCGCTTCCTGACGTTCCAGGCGCTCGTCTGCAGTGAGGAGGGCTATAGGTTCATTACGATGAATTCCCTCGCTCGAAGCTGAAGAAGGAGTGCCAGAGCCGCAAGCTGATAGGGAGACGGCGAGGGCGAGGCTAACAAGGGATGCGGAGACGGAAACCAGGGAGACACTTTTCATGACAATCCTCTCTGTCTGGCACATAGGGACCCTGACCCGTCCGGAAGGGGCGAGTAATCGGATACCAGTGACCAGCACCTTGCGCAGTTCGACAGAGAAGGAGAGAGGTCGAACTGCATTGATAAATAAGAGCTCAGAAATCGTTTCCGATTCCTAGCTTGTAACGATAAATTCACAAAGGTTGATTGCGCGCAGCTGCAGAAGACCGCGCTAAGGGGACGAAGATGTCGGTGCTTGAGACGCGATAGCTGGGAAAAATTTAGGGGCGTCCCCAATACCTGCCGAACTACACGAATCGTGCTCCGCAAAAGACTCTTTTTCTTATATACGTATGATAACCTTTTTAGCCCGCTGCCTAAAGACTTCCCTGCTCGAGAGATCTGTGATAACCGAGGGATTCTCCTATTTCCTAGGCAGAAATTGCAGTTTTATTTGAAGCCGTGATCGTCAGTTTCCCATAGTACAAATTTTGGGTGACTGAGGCTTACGTTTGGATTCACTCTCCTAGAACTTATTAATTTTGCTCTTGACGTTTGTAAAACCCTATTAGAAGTTATTACTTTTTCACTGGTTCAGGATTGTTGCTCCCTCTCGCCGCCTCGGCTTTCTTGCAAAGTTCCAAACTCCGTTCCACAAATCTCTGAAAGACCTGATCCGTCTGTCCGTCCAGGAGCTGAGATTTTGCATCTTTCCAGCCTGCCGCATTTCCTTTTAAGCCAAAGTATTCAGCTACGAAATCGGCTGGCCTATCAGGTTTATACGTGATGTCTTCCGTTCTCACCAAATAAACGGAGTAATTGCCGTTAACACCTAGACAGCTCAGCATGTAGCTCGATTCTTCGAACGGCCAGGTATGAGGTTCGTCGCTTTGTTTGATCTCGGTTTGCCATTCGACCCCAGCCCATGCCCGCTTTTCATTAGATGGTTCGGGACGAGTATACGCGAGGGGGCTAGGGAGGGAATAGAGTATCCCCGTCCAAAGAAGGGAGAATACGAGGTAGCTGCAACAAAGAAACTTCGAAAACTTCGATCTGAGCCAAAGCGATGGAACAAGGAAGAAGAGAGATAGGGTGGCGAAGAAAGACCCTGCCAATACCAAAAACGGTGAAAAGATAACAAACGGGTTCCATAAAAAATTACGATCATCGGGCGAAGCGATCATTGCCCTATGAAATATACGAGCGCAATCAATAGGAGTAGAGGCAAGAATTTGACAACGCTGCTTGGATTATGCCTATGAATCTGACTTAACAGGTCTTGAGCAACCTGATCATTGACTTCCTCGGCAATAAATTCAACCGTTGGGAAGTATGGCTTGAATAAACTCGTGAGAATGGGAGAAAGCGTTTGAATCACGACGAGAAGGCTCGCTGAGAGGATGGCAATGAGCGGCAGGCTAGGATTTTTTGAAAATGCGTTGAACATGAAAAAGAATGGTAAAAAGCCGCCATCTGGCGGTCAATCTATAAATGCGGGCAACTTTATCAAGATCTTTCTCATTCTTGGATCGAAAACTGTCGACGTAATAACGCCCAGAATTTATGCGGGTAGCCACTTTCCCATGTGGATAGAAGACGAAACTTCCATCTGGAAGAGTCTCGATGGAATTTTTTTTGCTCAGGGAACTCGGTTTTAAGCCCATAAATTGGGATCCTTTTTCGCGGGTTCGCGCTGAAAGCGAGCGTTTAATCAGAACTTGCTGAAAATTGGGATACCTATCATTGTAGGGTAGCCCACCGATCCCGACAATGCCGCGTGGCTTCGAATTCTGGGGTTTTTGTTCTTTATAGGGATTGGATTTGACACAGGAGATACAAACCTCATTCTCCGCCGGTTGAAACTCTTCGCAGCCTCTTCCTTGAAGAAAATTTAGTGATTTGGACTTTCCCTTGATCATTGCCTCTCGGCATTCGGATTCTCGCAAACATTAGCCTTGGAATCCGCATGCCGATGCACAGAGTTGTGGGCATTACAGCTCTTTTATCTTACATCAAATTAAGTGCTGAGAATTTCCTATTCTCACTTTTAGCTGATTTTTTTTAAAGCCGGATGAGCGAATGTCTTCGAAGAATTCTGCCTTTTTTTTATTCATCTTTTCCTCGACTTATTTATTACTTTCCGTATTAGCCACGAATCGTTACTGCCGTGGCATTCACCAACGTGACGTGATAGGAGATTATCATGCTTGCAATGACTTATAAGGGCCGCTCAAATTTAACTGTCCAAATCTGATCAAATCAAGATTTAGAAGCTTCGAAGACCGAGCAGCTGGCCTTCTGACCTGTCTTCAGCCCAAGGAACGGCTCGGTTCCTTAAACTCACGCTCTTCT
>SEDW01000824.1 GCA_004193325.1 Pseudomonadota bacterium
CTTCGTGACGATCGAAATCATAAGAGGATCAGTGAGCTTTAGAATAATTGGCCCGAGAAGAGTTCCTACGCAGGCAATCATCCCGAAAAAACGTTGCTTGAACTGATCCGAAAAATAAACGTCGATGACGCTGACTGCGACTGAGAGGAAGAGAGCGTCCTCTGGGGAAAGGAGATCCAATATCCCGTAAGATCCATAAGCCGCGATAAAGAGAATCGCGATGCCCACACCATGCTTAGGTTGATAAAGAATATCGAGAGGACGATGCAAAGAGCACCGGTGATGCCAAGCATATGTCCTGCTTCTATCTGATGAGATAATTCATTGTAAGGCAGGACGAATCGAGTATCATAATAAAAATCAATGAGCGGGACACACGAGATGAATGCAAAACTTAAGATCAGCGCTGGCGTCGTGATTGTAGCTCTAGTGCTTGGTATCACATATTTTCGAACGATGAATCGGGCAGGACCAAAAGAAGAAGCTTATCAGGAAATGGCACCTCTCGCGAAAGCCATGAAGGCGTTTCGGGCGCTTAACGGCCGCTATCCTTTCGCTGGGATGGACTTGATTGTGAAAGACTACAAAGGCTCACCATTCATTCAAGGAGAGCAGCTGCAGGATCCCTGGGGGACGGCTTACCGCTTTAGTCTATTTGCCAATGGTGATTGTGAACTGCGCTCGGCGGGACAAGACAAGAAGTTTGATAATGTCGATGATCCTTATCTTCTTCTCACCGCTCGTCCCGAAAAGGTGTTTTTAGAAGGGCGATCTGAGATAAACGTCAATCTTTAAGCATTTTTGTTAAATGAAGTCATACGCAGGCCCCGACTATTTAAGTAGTCGGGGCCTTCCTGTTTGAAAGGATCCTTTCTGTATTGTATAAAATGAAACGATCAGCACGCTCCAAATGATTGAAATGTGCAGATGTGACATCGTCCTTCGAGGTTTTGATGCAAGAATCAAATTCTGAAAATCCAGGCGCTAACCCTATTGCTCAGTCAGGCTTTGACTGGTTAAGCGGCGGCGGTGAGATTGGAAAATTGATCCGAAGCAGAGATTGGAGTGAGACTCCTCTTGGCCCGGTACATTCTTGGCCTCAAAGTCTTCGGACCACGATCAGTATTTGCCTCTCCTCTAACTTTCCCACCTCGATTGTCTGGGGTGAGGACATGGTTCAGATTTATAACGACAGCTATCGGCCTATCTGTGGCGATGCTCACCCAGGCAGTCTTGGGGCCAAGTTCTGGGATACTTGGGAATCTGCGCGTCCCGCCGTTGGGGCGATCATCGAGAACGCTCAGTCTGGAAACGGATCCTATCTCGAGAATCTTCGCATGTTTTTAGAACGCAGAGGGTATATCGAAGAAGCGTTTATGACCTTCTCCTTCAGTCCGATTAGCAATGAAAAGGGTGAGATCGGTGGACTCTTTCATCCCATCACCGAAACCACCGATCGAATGCTTCATGCACGTCGCAACGGAATTTTGCGAGATCATGCGACTCGTCTTAATGAAGCGAAGACGATGGAAGACATCTATCGAGTCGCTTCTTACGATCTCGAGGCCTACCAGCTGGATATGCCTTATCTGGCGTTTTATGAGTGGGATGAGGATGTCGCCAAACTGAAAGCGAGCTATGGAATAGCTTCTGAACAGCTCGCTGGACTGGACACGGCAAAGCTTTTGTCTCTCGGGATAAGTCCTGGCTTATCCACCTCGCTCGTCGTTGGGCATTCTGCGATTGAAGGTACTGGTCAAACCTTAGGCCCTTACCCGGAAATTCCTCTGCAGGCTGTAGCGATGCCTTTTTTCCTTCCAGGCCAAACCCGTTCGTTAGGCTTCGCCATTGCCGCGGTGAGTTCGCGAAGAGCATTGGACGAGGCCTACCGAAGTTTTTA
>SEDW01000100.1 GCA_004193325.1 Pseudomonadota bacterium
TGAAAGCTGAAGGCCAGCTTGCCCTTCTCAATACCTTCCAGCATCAACTGTTCGGGATCATCATCTTTGCCCGCGTCATCGACAGTGTAATAGCCATAATCCCAGATCATGACTGTCCCTCCGCCGTATTCGCCGCTCGGAATTGTTCCTTCAAAATCGTTGTAGGACACCGGATGGTCCTCGACCTCAACGGCCAGCCTTTTGACCGAAGGATCAAAGGAAGGCCCCTTGGGACAGGCCCAGCTTTTCATCACCCCTTCAACTTCGAGACGGATATCATAATGCAGATGGCTTGCCTCGTGCTTTTGCACCACAAAGGCAAGACGCTTCGACCGATTCGCGTAGACGGCACCTTCGGGCTCAGCCGTCTTTGAAAAATCCCGCTTCTTATTATATTCTTTGAGAAGTGGTTTCGCCTCGGGCGCTTTCACCCGGGCCGTTTTCTTCTTCGTCGTTGTCTTCTTCGTAACAGTCTTCTTAGCTGTTTTCTTTGCCGCCGCTGCCTTGACTTTAGCTTTGCTCGCGCTCTTTACCGCAGCTTTCGCCATGATTAAGCCCTCTTTTTAACTTTTTTAGTGGCCCTGGTTTTTTTCGTCTTACGAGCCGTGGTCTTTTTCGCCGATGGCTTCTTCTTAGCCGCCGCCGTGGACTTGCCTGCTGACTTCGGCTTCGTTAGCGCGGGCGTGTTCCCGGATTTCTTTGCAAGACTCTGCTGCAGACGCTCCATCAAATCGATGACACCTGTCGCTTTACGCTCACCGGGCTCATCAAATTCAATGGTTTTGCCTTTGGATTTGGACTTGATAATCTTTTCGAGATTCTCACGATACTCGTCGTGATACTGCTCGGGATCAAAATCGCTCGTGAGCGATTCGATCAGTTGCTTCGCCATTTTCAAAGCTGCGGCTTTCGGTTTTTCTTTCTTGGGAATGTCGTATTCCGTCTCAGCAATGATCTCGTTGGAAAAGCGCATGAGGTTAATTTCGAGCGCGTTGCCGAGAGGTTTGATGGCGGCTAGTCTTTGCTTATTTCGAATCGTGATGCGGCCGATTCCTACCCTCTCCGTCTCCACCATCGCTTCGCGAAGGAGAGCATAAACGGCCTCGGAGCCTTCCGTCGGTACAGCGTAATAGGGCTTTTCAAAAAAGCGCGGATCGATTTGAGCCTCGGGAACAAAATCCTCGATTTCAAACGCTTTTGAGCTACCGAGAGAAGCTTTATCGAAATCCTCTTCAGTGATGACGATGAACTTGCCTTTGGAAACCTCGTAGCCTTTGACGATATTCGCCCAGGGCACAGTTTTTTTCGTCTTCTTTGAGACCCGGTTGTATTCGATGGGAGAAAGAGTGCCCTTTTCGAGCATCTTGAACGAGATATGATCGTCTCTTACGGCGGATTGTAGACTCACGGGGATGTTCACGAGGCCAAAACTAATCGAGCCCTTCCAAATCGCAACCATAGGCTTCTCCTAAAATCGTCTGATCGTCCGTTCCCCAGGCTTTGGGTCAACGGACTGATCATAACGGGCTAAAGAGAAATTCCCATGGAAGCATTTGTCCGGTCTAATCCTATCCTTCGAACTTTATAGAAGTTCTCGGAATTTTAATAACCTGGGGGAAGGACCACGCCGCGAATAAAGGTGCTGTATACATCTTCATTCTCGTAACGGTTGGTCAGGTAGTCCCAGCTCAGCCTTGAGTAACCATTAGCTAGCCATGGACGATCAGCACGATTCGCACCCCAGGAGTTTTTAACCACGAAGTAATCGAGGTCACCTTCCAGTGCCAGGGCCTTATCCTCATCGGACATCTCGCCTTCGCCAAGCGTGCCACGACCAGGGACGTTGTTCACTACATAGTCGTGAAGAACAATCATGTGCCCACCGCTGCTCCCCAGCTCGCGTTTGGAAGCGAGTGTGCCGAGATTAAAAAGACCTTTATCGTTAGCCGCATTGAAGCTCACAAACCAGCTGAGAACGACCGGTTGATGATCGTTGAGAGCGAGCTTGATGCGCTGCTCAAGTTTTTTGTAAGCTGTGAGTTCTGCTTCCGTAGGTAACTTCTCGGCACGAAGCAGCTCAGGAGTACGCTTACTCACATCAAAGAGAGTTCCGCCCTCTTTGCCTTGAGCCATTATATAATCTTCGGCACAGGCTTGGGATTTTGACATTTGAAGATTGGTTTCTTCGGGAATAAATTCGTCTTCCTTCACCCAACCATATTTACTGATGATGGCGACCGAGCGTGACCAAGTGCCGCCGGTGTTGAGTTCATCTTCAGGAATCGGTTGATTCTCAAGGAGCTTGTTATACATGTCCCAGTAGGTCCAGTAGGTCTCCGAAACGTTAACGTTCTCGCCCGTAGTCGATTTGAGCATCGATTCAAGCCAGGTGGCCTGCGCATAGAGCCAGCAGTTACCAATGGATTGGCGTTTGACGGCCGTATGCGAAACAGAAGTGACCTTCTCGTGACTGACTTCCGCCGGTTGACAGGCGAGAATGCAGGCGCTCATCGATAGAAAAATACCTGGGAAGATACGTGTTTTCATGTCTTCGCTCCTCTTTCTGCAAATCGTTTAGCGGCATAGTCGAGATATCTCAGAAGTTCTTTCTCACTAGGCTGCACACAGCTGCCAGGACTCGCGATGACCTCCCATACCCAGCTGCCTTTTTCATAAATATTCATCGCCAAAACAGGTTTTTTCGCAGGATCATTCCAGTGCCAGAAATAAGCGTCACGATCAAGTTTTCGCAGGTTGTCGCGTTCACTCTTATTGTCGACTACGATTGTGAGAAAAGTCAGTTCAGCTGTTGCTCCTAGAGCAAGAAGTGGAAGCATTTTGTCTTTGAAGGTTTGTTTCGCAGCCAGCGTCTCATATTGCTTTTGCGCAGCATCGAGACAGGTCGTGGCAAAAGCGGGAAGTTTTTCGCGATCGCGTTCGATAGCGTCACCTTCCGTGCTATCCCATGGAGTATTGAAGCTCAGCTCATTATCTTTCTTGGTATAGACCCAGAACTGGGTCTCTTTCACCGCGAGCTCGGTGGGTGCTACCACCGGGGGCACTGGAGTGGGCTCAGCAGGAGCCGGAGTTGTTGGCGCTGTAGGTCCACCTGGCTCCACAGGCTCGGTTCCAATCGAAGGGCTGTTTGGATCGGGAAGACTCGGATTTACGGCAACAGGGGAACCATCAGGATTCGTGGGATTTCCAGGACCTGGTACAGCCGGATTCGAAGGATCCTGAAGCGGCAGAGTTGCCGGCGTCCCCGTGTCCGTGTCTGCGGTTTTTTTATTGGAAGAACTTTTCTGACAAGCAGTACCCAGACTGAGACTGCCGAGTAAAAGTATCGTGAATGAACTCTTGCTTAACATCGCTGACATCCTCCCCAAAGATTTCCGAACGCAGAAAACCGATCGATTCGGAGTATGGGGTATATCTCGAAATTCGCAGGGAAACTATGAGAGCCACCTAAGAAACTGAAGAAAAACGTTGCGCCAAATGTTGGTTTTTTCAATGGTTTCATAGGGATAGATGTCTAGTAAAATTAATCAATCGGATTTCAAACTGTCTCCATTTCCACAAACCCAAAGAGAACACAGATGTTTTCTAGTCTTTTTGCGTTGGAACCTCTCTTGCATTGCCAAAGCCAGAGACTGGACGTGAAAAGTTTAATTCCGCACATCCGCCGGACACTGTCTCGAGGAAAATTCATAACTGTACACAGATCACTGTTCGAAAATCGAAACAGTGCTTTCCCAAAGATTAAGAAGAGGAGAGAAGTGATGACGACTTCGAACGAGGAAGCCAAGTACCCGAAAAATCCCCTACCCGCTCAGCATCAGGCCAAACCGGGAATCGAAAGTAAACTCGACCCCCGCCCGCTCTATATGGGATCTGAATACAAAGCTGCCGGCAAGCTGGAAGGTAAGGTCGCCATCATCACAGGCGCTGACTCTGGCATTGGCCGAAGTGTGGCCATTCTCTACGCTAAAGAAGGCGCGAAGATTGTCTTCACCTATCTCGACGAAGAGGAATCAGACGCAGATGAAACCGTGGCTGCGATTGAAGAACTCGGAGGTGAGGTTGAATGTGTTGCAGGCGATCTGAAAGATTATAATTTTTGCGAGAAGGTCGTTCAGAAGGCGCTCGACAGCTTCGGCCAGATCGATATTCTCGTTAACAATGCCGCCTTCCAAAATCATGTGGAATCACTGGAAAAGCTGTCTATTGAGCAATGGGACAAAACTTTCAGAACAAACATCTACGGCTACTTTTACATGAGTAAAGCGGTGCTTCCTCACTTAAAAGATGGGGCCGCGATCATCAACACCGGCTCGATCACAGGCATGGATGGATCGGCAGAACTCCTCGACTATAGCGCGACTAAGGGAGCGATCCACGCCTTCACTAAATCCCTGGCTCAGAGTTTGGTGGAACGCAGGATCCGGGTGAACTGTGTCGCTCCAGGACCGGTTTGGACACCTTTGAATCCGTCCGACCGCGACGCCGAGGAAATCAAATCCTTCGGTGCATCCACACCTTATAAAAGACCGGCGCAACCTGAAGAGATTGCGCCGGCCTATGTGTATTTTGCTTCAAATGCAGACAGTAGTTATGTGACAGGAGAAATCATTTCGCTCCTTGGTGGCAAAACCACCGCGAGCTAAGCGATTAGATCGCATCCGCCATGGTCATAATCAAAGGAGCGCCTTTGGTGATGACCATGGTGTGTTCGTATTGAGCGGAAAGGAACTTTGGCTTCGTGTAGAGCGTCCAGCCGTCATTACTCTCGTCCACGTGAGTGGCTCCAGTCGAGAGGAATGGTTCGATCGTGATGACCATCCCTTCCTTCAACATTCGTTTGTCTTTCGGATCATAATAAGGTGCGATAAATTCTGGAGCCTCATGGAGTCCGCGGCCAACGCCATGACTGCCGAGATTACGAATGATAGTGAGCTTGTGGTGAGCGGCCGTCTGCTCGATTGCGCGACCGATACCATTCAAAGGCTGGCCGGCACGGGCCACGAGCATCGCAGCTTCCAAAGCTCTACGAGTCGAATCACAGAGGTGACGCTTGACTCTGTTTTCCGGCGGCACGATGAAAGAACCACCCGTATCTCCGTAGTAGCCATTCATTTCCGCTGAAACGTCGATATTCACCAGATCACCTGCGATGATGATGCGGCTACCGGGAATTCCGTGGGCCACTTCATTATTCACGCTGATACAAGTCGTTCCCGGAAAATTATAAACCAAACGAGGTGCCGATTGGGCTCCCTGCTCGGCAAGGTATGCTGTCCCGATGTTATCGAGTTCGAGAGTCGTCATGCCAGGCTCGATACTTTTGCCCATGAGCTGCAGACAGTTTGCAACGATTCGCCCAATTCTTTTGAGACCTTCGAGATCTGCTTCAGTTTCTAATGTCATAGATTTCGAGCCCTTTCGCGAGAAACAGAATATTCACGCCCTAATATCTTCGATTGCTCTGGAAATTTCTACGCTGAAATCAGGATGGCCTACTGGTGTCACTTATGCATAGCTAGATTCGGATAACAAAAAGCCGCGAGGCCTCTCGGACGCTCGCGGCTTCATTTCAGCAGCATTATTTGATGCAGTTTCTCTTCATCGCTTCGAGAACTGTCTTAGGTCCTTTGCATACCGCTGTTGCATTGCCAAGAGCATCGGCTTTTGCACAGGCGCTATCGGGTTTCGCCGTCAATTCCTTTTGAATTGGGTTACCGGCAACCTGCTTTGGAGTGTTGATTGCGGTCGCGGAATCCTTGATTTCTTTTTTGCATTTCAAAACATACTTGATGCCGTTTTTCTTTTTGCATTCATCCGCAGCAGTTTTAGCAGCATCGATTTTGGTTTTGATGCCAGCCTGAACTTCGACATCACAAGACGCCGATTGCACATCATAGTCTTTGCATTTCGTTTCCGTGGTCGCAACTTCCGCACAGGTCAAGTTTGTATCAACCGCTAGGAGAGAAGACGAATTCAAAGCCAAACCCAAAAATAGCGCTACACAGTTCAGATTTCTCATACCTACTCCTTAAGATTCGAAAGTAGACAACAGTTTAAGCGGAGTGAGCGATAAACTCTAGAGATTAGAGCCTTTTATAATCGATCAGATCTCAGATGATCTTTGAACAAAGCATCTTTGTTCATCTTCCATGAATCGAAGATTAACGCTTACATTCAAGTATTTTGCAGATTCTGCATATTTTCCTTCCGAAACCGAGATATTTCTAATAAGAATGGTTATCATTATCTGCTAGGTTTTAAAGCCCTTGCTGATCTATATTCTTAGCACTCGCCAAACAGCTTCTTTTGCTAAGCGGAACCCCGCTTTAAATAGGACATCGCGCATGAGACTCGGGACATCCACTCGATCCAATCTGGCTCTTTCTCTTTCTGCAGTACTGCTTAGCACTTTTCTCAATCAGGTTGCCGAAGCCCATCCGGAAGATGAGGAAGGCGAGAAGAAAGAACAGTCGGAAGAAAAATCTGCAGGCGAGAAAAAATCCAAACTCGAAGTTTCGGGTTACGGTGAACTCGTCGCGACTTATTTCGACTACGGTCCCAATCAAAAAGCGAGTTCCCGGGGATCGAAGCGCGATCAAAGAGTCTTGCTCGATACCAGGCGTTTTAGTCTAGAAGTCGAAGGCGAATTGCCCCGTGGATTTATGTTCGAGGCCGAGCTTGAAGTCGAGCACGGCGGCACAGGATCTGCCGTTGAGCTCGAATATGAAGAGGCCGGAGAATATGAAAACGAAATCGAAAAAGGCGGCGAAGTCGTTTTCGAAAAACTCTTCCTGGAAAAAGCTTTTGATGCTCACCGTTTCCGCATCGGCCGCTTCCCCGTTGCAATCGGAATGCTGCCGAACAGTCACGAACCTTTAGATTACCTCGGAGCCGTACGTGCCGAGAGTGAGTCGCATATCATTCCCGACGCTTGGTCTGAAATGGGTCTCGATTATCGCCTGAAAACGGCCAACAACTCGTTCCAGTTTCAGCTCATCAATGGCCTTGATTCCTCGGGCTTTAGTTCCCAGGACTTTATCGTCGGCGGCTATCAAACCCGTTTTGATGAAGTTAAGGCTACCGATCCCGCAGGTGTCATGCGTTGGAGCACGCGTTACATTCCCGGTCTTGAAACCGGTCTCTCCGTTTATTACGGTGACACGTCCCGCAACCGTCCCCAGGCGGACCTGACAAAGAAGTGTTCCAAAGGCTCCAATTCCAACACGGCAAACAGCGTAGCGCCCTGCGACTATGTGAAGACTCCGATCACGATTATCTCGTGGCACGCAAAAGGGGAATGGGATCGTATCATCGCTCAAGCCTCGGCCGTGTCGGGCCATATCGAAAACGCCTCGGACATCAATAATCGTAACGCATCGATCTCGACAAAATATGTCGGTGTCCTGCGCAGTCCCGTGGCCGAACGAGCTTACTCAGCCTGGGCTGAAGCCGGTTATGCTTTCGACGGATTCGACGAACTGGATCGCATTATTCCATTCGCCCGTTACGAAACCTACGACACGGTCTTCAAAAGAGCTCCTGGACAGGTGGACCAGGATCGACTTGCGCGGCGGGTCTGGTCGATTGGTGCTGACTATCTCTTTGCGAAATCTGTCGTCTTTAAACTCGATACAGCGCGTCGCTCGTTCGGCTCGAAAGACCTGCGCGTTGAAAATGAAGTTCGCTTCAATACCTCGTTCCTATTTTAATCCACTGAGAAGGGATCCACGATTATGAATCTAGTTTCCATGAAAAAGTTCATGAGTTCAGCAGCTCTCCTGACGATGATATCCTGCGGCGGCAGTTCCGGCGGCGGCGGAGGCGATGACGGCAGCACTCTCGCTCTTCAGGTTCAGCAAAAAGCGATTCTTGCTCAGTTTGCCAACTTTGTTATCGTCCCCACTTACAGCGAACTTGCTGAGAAGTCAGCTGCTCTCAAGGCTGCTACCGACACCTTTGCAGGCGCTCAGACTCAAGCAAACCTCGACGCGGCACGCGCAGCCTGGATCGCCACCCGTATTCCTTGGGAACGCAGCGAAGCTTTCCTCTTTGGACCGGTGGATTCCAACGGTTACGATCCCGCTATGGATGACTGGCCTCTGGATCATACCAAACTCGATGCAACTGTCGCAGCTGGGTCGACCGACGTTGCCACAGCGGAAACCGATGTCAAAGGCTTTCACGCCATTGAATTCCTCCTCTGGGGCTACAACAAGAGTAAGACTCTTGCCAGCATCACCACAGCAGAAGATAATTACCTAAAGCTTTTGACTGCTGACCACGTGCGTGTCACAGCTCTCCTCCGCGATTCCTGGAAAGAGGGTTCACCGAGCTACGCTACTGTTTTCACGACAGCCGGCGAGAGTGGCAATGACATCTACACATCGCCTCAGGCCGCCGTTCAGGAAATGCTCGAAGCGATGATCGGTATCGCCGATGAAGTGGCTAACGGCAAAATCTCTGGCCCTTACAAAGATCAGGATTCGAACAAGGTCGAGAGCCAGTTTAGCTACAACTCTCTCGTCGATTTTCAAGACAACCTCTACAGCCTTCGTAACGTCTACTTCGGATCTCGTGACGGGACTGCAGCCACTGCCAGTCTCTCGACTTTTGTCAAAGCGAAAGATGCAGCACTCGACGTTCAGGTTCGGGCCGAGATCGAGGCGGCAATCGCTTCTATTGGCCTTATTCCTGAGCCTTTCCGTGACTCTTTGAAAGATCCAGCAGCCGCTCCAACTATCGATGCCGCAATCGCCGCCATCAATACTCTGGGCGAAACGCTGAACACCAAAGTACGCGCAATCGTTCTTCCTTAATCAGACAGGTATTTCCATGCGTCGTCCGTTGTCAGTCCTCTCGTTGATTTTGGGTCTTACTGCCTGTGGCGGCGGAAGTGGTGGTGGTGGCGGAGCTGCGCCCTCGGATAATTCGGCGATCGAATTTCCTGCGGCCGGTGGCGATTCCACCTTTACCAACCGCACCTCAGGCGCCTTCACTTTTCCTGCACCCAATTTGAGCGATGCGGACCTCGCTAACCACGTGCTTGGAGATGCCCTCTTCGACCAGACTTATGTTGCAACGCCAGGCCAGCTCAACTCTGGGCTTGGTCCGGTGTTCAACAACGTCGGTTGCCGCAGCTGCCATATTAAAAATGGTCGCGGCATGCCCGTGATGGGCGATGACGGCGCTCTTCGTTCTCATGTCCTGACAAGAATCAGTATCGATCCGACTTTTGCCGCAAATTTTCCAGGCTCTGTCCCGAGCCCGGGAGAAGGCCCCTTCACCGTTCCTGGTCTCGGCACCCAGCTCCAGGACTACGGTGTTTTCGGTCAGGATGCAGAAGCCAAGGTCAAACTCACCTTCACGGAAACAGCCGGAACCTATCCCGATGGCACATCTTATACTCTGCGCCAGCCGGCAATTCTCATCACGGGTGTGAATGCCACTCTACTCAATTCTCCGGGTGTTCTTCATTCGCTTCGGCAAACCCCGCCGGTCTTCGGCCTCGGTCTTCTCGAAGCCGTCTCCGATGAAACACTTTTAGCGCTGGAAGATCCGGAAGACAAAAATAAGGATGGCATCTCAGGCCGCCTCAATCGCGTCTGGAACCCCGAAACCGGAACCGTGACCATCGGCCGCTTCGGTTGGAAAGCGAGCGCCCCAAGCATACTCTCCCAGACCGCAGCGGCATTCGCTGAAGACCTGGGTGTAACGAGTCCGCTCCATCTGGAAGTCGACGGTTCGAGCGACATCACCATGGCGACGCTCACTCATACCGCTTTCTACACGCAGACTTTGGCGGTGCCGGCGCGTAATGTATCGAGTGATCCTAAGGTCAATCAGGGTGCAGAACTCTTTCGCAACATCGGCTGTGAATCCTGCCATGTTCGTAGACTCATCAGCGGCAACAGTCACCCGATCGAAAGCCTCAGAAACCAGAGCTTCAGCCCTTTCACTGATCTCTTGCTCCATGACATGGGCGAAGGCCTCTCGGATCATCGTCCGGATTTTCAGGCGACCGGCAGCGAATGGCGAACCGCTCCTCTCTGGGGAATTGGCCTTACGCAAACAGTCTTGCCTGGTAGCGGCTTTCTCCATGATGGTCGGGCACGAACGATCGAGGAAGCCATTCTCTGGCACGGCGGCGAAGCTTCAAAATCGCAGGACGCTTTCCGCAACTTAAGCCTCGATCAGCGTACTGCTCTGCTGAATTTTCTGAAGACGCTCTAATTTCCATGACAAAGTGAATAAGAAAAAAGGCCTCGAACCAAATCTGGTTCGAGGCCTGCTTGTCATTTGACCTTAGCGAAAGAGCGCCAGGAGTTTAAGGAGTAAGGCAACGACCGCGTCGACCAACTTCTCAAGAGCCGATTTAGCTTCGGCCTTGATCGTTACAGTCTGCACGACGTTTGTCTTGTTCCCGGCACTGTCCTTCGCCTCATAGGTGATCTTGTACACCCGGTCGACGTTGTTCGATCGCTCTGCCATCAGCTGAAAGCTGCGATCGTCGCTGCCGAGCACAGCGTTTTTCACATCGGTTGCATAGACAAAGTCTTTGGCATCGGACGTGATGGA
>SEDW01000825.1 GCA_004193325.1 Pseudomonadota bacterium
AGGTCGAGATCGAGCTTTTTGAATTTCATGATAGAGACGTCACTGGAAGCGGGCTGCGCAGTATATATAATTCCGTGACTGAAGCTCATGCGGAGGTCACCTGCTTCCACCGATCCATCGATGGATGCAATGGGAGCGAGCAGCGTAAAATGTTCTTTTGAACTGTCGCGTCCTGGTGCAAGCATTACGTTTTCAAGATGACTGCGATCCGAGGAGATCTTCTCCGCGTAGAGAACGTAACCCAAGAAATCGTCCTGAAATACGCCTTCTTTCATACGGTATTTGATCATGTTGTCGAGTTCGGTCTGGGCTTTTCGATGATAGAACTTGAGTGTCTCTCTGCGGCCCCAGGATTCGAAGTAGACCGAGGACATCACCGCAATTGCGTAGGCGGCGGTAGCGACAAACAAGACGGGTATCATAGCTCTTTTTAATGAGTATCCAGCAGCCATCATAGCGGAATACTCGCCGTCCGCAGACAAACGACTAAAACCGAGTAGGACGGCGAAGAGCAAAGCGATAGGTACTATGATAGAAACAAAGGGCATGAGTATGAAAAGAAAAGGCAAAAACAAATTCTCGACTGAAAGTCCAAAGGTTACGAGAATTTCGGACAGTCGAACTAATTGTGAAATAACGATGACAGCGCTAAGTATGCAAAATACCGTGATGAACTGCGGAATCATTTCGAGAATGAAATAGAAAAAAAGAGTTATGACACTTCCCCTTCTTGTCGAGACAGTTCATAATCCAACATACAGTAAAAAATTTCCTGTCATTGTACGAACTCGATTCAACGTTTGTTTGATCGTACAAGTCCGTGTAAAAAAGAAGCTACTTCCTGTATACTTAGCTTACATTCAACCGCGGAAGTCTAACGACATCGCTAATAGTTTATAAAGGCAGAGGGTCAGAGTGTCAAACTCCCGAGTATCTTGCCATAAATGGCTTTTCGCTACTGTTGTGTCGCTTTCGAGCAGCATGATAGCATGTCAGCAATCCGTCGCTCAAAAGGGCCCAGGGCCTGAAGTTCCACGGAAAGTTGCTTCTCAGAGTCTCCCCGTCCTCCCTAAGGAATTCCCTGAGTGGGATGATCACGAAACTAACCCAATGATTAATGGTCGTCCTGTGACCATTATTCCGCAAATACAAAATCAAGTCGCCCGCTTTGTTCGTAATAACGGCAGCCCAATTTCGGCTCTTGTTATAACAGAAGTTAAAACTGGCAAGATCCTCGCCATGGTGCAAGGGAAATCCCCGGAAGCCTGGGGCGCGGAGACTCACACAGCACTGCATGTGGGCTTTCCTTCTGCTTCTCTATTTAAAACAGTGACAACCGCTGCTGGTCTTGAAATGGGTGCAATCGACCCAGAGATCACCTTGAGCATGTTTGGCGGCTGCGCCCGTGTGAACCCACGCGGTATCTGGCCTCCGGTTGAGAGCCGTCGTCCTTCTGATGGTCTCTCACTCAGAAGAGCTTATGGTCACTCTTGTAATGGCTTCTTCGCCAAACTCGCGGTCAATAGCATCGGCCTCGGTCCGATCGTGAACATGGCTCACAAGCTTGGATGGAATAATCCGGATCTCGCATCCGACTTCTTCCTCACCCCAAGTCCTCTCCGTGAACCGAATGCTGCGTCATCGAGTATCCACACCATCGGCAAATTCGCTGCAGGGTTTGGATCGGTTGGTATCTCGGCAGCTCACGCGGCTTGGCAATATCAGGTCATCGCTAATGATGGTCTTGCGATTCCCATTCATATCTTCAAAGACAGCGTAAATCCCGATGCAAGCAAAGATGGCATCCGCGCTCTTGAAAAAGAGACGGCCGTTAATCTAAGAAGCATCATGGAGAGCACCGTCCTTGCAGGAACAGCTACCAACGCCTTCAAAAGGGG
>SEDW01000826.1 GCA_004193325.1 Pseudomonadota bacterium
CTAGATCCCGATCAGATATCTCTTCACCTCGGGGAGAGCAAATCTTTTGTTGCTACGGCTCATTTCAGTGATGGTTCAGAAGCGAACATCTCCAGCGCTATGGTCACAAGTAGCTCGGGTCCTGCGATCATGAGTGTCACCCACGATACTGTCAAAGGCTTGGGAATTGGCTCGGCGAACCTTACCGTATCCTACAAAGGGGCCACAACTCAGATCTTTGTGAACGTCGATTCTCCTGCTTTGGAAAAGCTCGAAATTGTACCTGCCAGCTTCAATCTAATCGCTGGACGGTCTCAGGCATTCCAGGTCTGGGGAGTAAAGACAGACGGCGTTAAATATGACCTGACAGCGAATACTGATGTTGTCAAATCGGTGCTTTTAAATTCCTTCGGCGAAGTCTTGATGGGCAACACCTTGCGAGGGAAAGCCAAGGGCACTACACAGTTGACAGCTACCTATGTAGACCCTGCGACGCAGAAGAACATCGGTGGATCTGCCCTCCTCGTCGTTACAGAACCTGTGCTTGAAGCCATCACCTTCGATCCACCTGACGGCAGCTTGGAATCGAGCCAGCCGGCTGGTCGTTTTACCGACTTCAGAATTAACGGGCTCTACAGCGACAACACGCAAAAAGATATTACCGACGTAGCAAAGATTTCTGTGGATACCTACTCTCTTCCTGCTTACAGCTACTGCGCTAAGATCACAAGAACAGGGACGGGCCGAGTGCGCGCTCAGGGTATTTCGCCTGGCAAATTAAAAATTATTGCTACCTATTCAGAAGTGTCAGGTTCGGTCGTATTTACTTCAACACCAAAGATCGTTGAAGCTTTAAACATTCGAAGAACGGACACAACTGTTAATCCAAACAATATGGATAAGGGCACTACTGCAAATCTTATTGCTCAGGTCACCTACAGTGATGGATCGACGGACAACTTCACCAACGGCGGAGGTCCAAACCGTACGATTACCTGGTATGCTACTGCAAATACCGACATTGCGACCTTGACTTCCGAAGGCGATCACAAACGGGTCGATACTGTTTATCAGGGCCCTGCAACCTTTGATGTCACTCTTGCCGATACGGATCCATTGGTAGGAAATTTATCTGCGAGCTTTACGATGAGTGTGCTCGTGCCTTGCGCAGATGGTGATCGCCGAAGCTTCTACTGTTTCTTTATAAGTCCGGTAGGTGAGAGTTGCAGCAATACCTGCTCACTCAAACGACGAGCTAACAATGATCCGAGGGTCTATGATCCGGCAACGGATACCTATTTAAACAGCAATGCTTGCGAAGATATCTTGAGCCATGAATTTTTCACTTCGTTTGATCCTCGAGTCAGTTACAGCCCTTCGTCAGACTCCGCGCAGCCAATTGGCTGCTCGGTCTATACGGAGTTGGATGTAAATATTGGTCTCAGAGCAACTACTGTTACAGCTGGCGGCGCGGCTCCGTTTTTCCGAAGGATATGTGCCTGTGAATAAAATCTTATGCATCATCAGCTTCATATTTTTTACGACTGCCTGTCAGAAGACGGTGAGTGGGACTGCTGCGCCTGTAGATCTTGCAAAGGTCGAACAGCTCAAGAAAGTTTTGGCCGAACAGGCGAAGCCGGTTGCTAGTCCCGTAGCGCCGACCGCCTCCAATGGTAATTCCGTAGATTCAACCAACATAGCTAGTATCCGCACCTATCCGGCAAGTATCTCGATCATCGAAGGTCTCAGTACAACCTTCTCGGTACTGAATCTTCAGCCAAGTGGTGTTGAGAAGTCGCTGAGCGATAATTTGACTTTTGAGGCTCAGCCGGCTGGTATCGTGACCCTTAACACTGTTGCAGCTAATTCACTTTTTACAGTGACTGGCCGAACTCCCGGGCGAACCTTCGTTAC
>SEDW01000101.1 GCA_004193325.1 Pseudomonadota bacterium
CAGCTCTTCAGCCGTGTTGTCCTGAAAGCTCGCAATGCGTGCATAGGCTACATCGTGGGTGAGATCTTCCGCACGAACGGATTTAACTTTGATGATCTCGCGAACGAGCACGAAATTCAAAAGGGCAGGAGCATCTTTACGGCGAATCTGAAGTTTGACCTTCGTATTGGGCTTGCCGCGCATAAGATCGGAGGTGTCGTTCACTTTCATCTTGTCGAGAGCAACATCATCGATGGCAACGATTTCATCGCCAGCAAGAATTCCAGCTTTGGCAGCTGGCGAATCATCGATCGGAGAGACGACGATGAGTTTGCCCTTCTCTGTCGAGACGATAACGCCGACGCCACCGAATTTACCCTGAGTGTCGGACGTGAATTGCTCAAAGGATTTGCGAGGCATGATCATGGTGTGCGGATCGAGATTGCTGACGATCCCGCGCAAGGCCTGGAAAGTCAGTTCATCAGGCTTAACGCGCTGTGGATCGACATAGAGATTTTCGAGGTAATAAAGGCCGCGGGCGAGAGTTTCCAGCGAGCGGTAACGCTGCTCAATATCTTTTTCTTCGGTGGATTTATCGGCTGCGAGCAGAGGGGAACCCATGAGGCAGAGAAGGGCCAGGTTTCTAAAGCGAAAATGCATGCCGATATCCTTTCCAAGACAGTCGCGGTCGGGCAGCCCGGGCATCCTGCCCGTCAATCACATTTGTAGCACGAGACAGGAAGGGTCCCGAGGGGTTTTTCATAAACGCACCCAATCGAGACCCGGGTCACACACTGTTCAAGTTCGATTTAGCGAGGGCTTTGCGCCTTCGATGGAGACCCAGGAGCGGCCTTGGCCTGTTGAGAATTTTTCGATGCCGATGCCAGGAGGCGCTGAGCCTTAGCGCGATCCACCGCTTCAATCTCTTTGTTGGCAAGGTAATCCTGGACAGTCTTGGCTGCGAGTGCTGCTTTGCCCGCCTTCAGTTGCAACTGAACAGCTGCCTGAATCGGATCAAAACATTTCAAACAGGCTTCGCGGGCTTTGAGGTATTGCTGATAAGCGAATCCGCCTTTTTTCATCTGCTCATAGACTGCGCCGAGACGCATGAGAGAGATGTAAAAGTAGGGGTTCTCCTGAAGCGCGAGTTTGTAATATTTCTCGGCCATCGGGAGATTGTTCATGCGCTCAGAGGCAAGACCAATGTTGTGGGTGATGCGTTCCGGGAACTGGTAGTTTTTGCCAGCTGGCGATTTTTTCAGATCCTTGAGAATCTTCGTCGCACGAACAGATTGTCCTGACTCTATCAGCGCTGAGCTGAGGTTGAGGGCGATGGGTGCGCGTGGCTGAAGGCGATAGGCCTCTTCAAAGTAGACGAGTGCGCCTTTGGCGTTTTGCATAGAGAGGTAGATGAGACCCATCAAATTTTTGAGATCAGCGTCTTTCGGATTGGACTTTTCCAAGGGGCGCAGTTCTCTGAGCGCCATGTTTGGCTGACCCTGGTTGATGTAGTTGATCACCAAACTCTTCTGAGTTGCCAGGATATCTTCCTCTTTTTTATTCTCTTGCTCAGAATTTTTGAGAGTTTGACAAGCTGACGCACATAGGATAAGAATGATTCTAAGATAAGCACTGAATTTCTTGCGATAAATGCGCAACACAGGGGACCCCCTTGGATGCGTTGGTGAGTGAAGATTATGGTTCTTAGTTCTAGTTTAATATGCTTAACTCCACTTAGGAAGTGGCGCCACCAGCTCATAGGTCTTTTGCCATGCCTCATTGAGGTTTGCAGAGCCACAAGTGCTAGACACGAGAGACTTCAGGGCTGATCGATTATTTTGACTGAGAGTCCTCTTCCGATTCATAATAAAAATGTCTTACCCAATATGGGTATGCACTGGAGACTTTATATGACCACTGACATCGACAGTTCGAGCGAGCCGTTTGTAGCACCCAAGACCTTCGGTGCGTCCTTTCGTGAAGCAAGGGAGCAAGCCGGTTTTTCAATCGAACGCGCAGCGATGTCGACGCGCATTTCGGCTGGATTCATTGAAGCTCTTGAGAATCACAACTTCAAGATTCTCCCAGGCGACATTTTCGGTCGCGGCTTTGTACGCAATCTTTGCCGAGCTTACGGCTGCGATTCCAAAGCTCTCGTTATTGCCTACGATCAGGCAGTCGCCGGTCAACTCATTGAAACCAATCAAGAACCTGTTCGTGATAACAAGCCGAAAAACTTCCGTTTGAACGAAGACCGTCGTCCATCCTTCGATAGCGGCAACTTTCAGCGCAGCGCTTCCAAGGCTTGGAACTTTGCTCGCCCGGTAGCTATCGCGGTTCCAGTTCTCCTCGGAATTTTGTGGCTTTCTCAAACGGCTTATCAAAGCTGGAAGTCATCGGACAAGGATGAGCCAATCGCCGAAACAGCAGCAGTTGCTCCAGCTCCAGTTGTTACTCCAGTGGTGGAAACTCCAGCTCCGGTTGTAGCTGCTCCAGTCGTAGCCGAAGTACCAGCCGTCGTTCGCGGCGCTGGCATCGAGTCTCTTGATCTCGTCGTCAAATCCCCAGTACAGGTTCGTATTGGCCGCGATAAAGACAAGCAAGTGATTGAAACTCTTCAGCCGAATACCTATCGTTTCCAATTTGACGAGCAGCTGAGACTCCTCGTCGATGACATGTCTTCGGTCGACCTTAAGTTCAAAGGTCAGCTCGTTCCCAACAAAGGCGTCAAAGGCGAGAAGCGATACATGACCTTCGCTGTCTCTGAAGGTACGCTTGCCAAGAAGAACGAAAAACCTAAGCTATAAGACGATCCTAGGGCCTCGAATTCCCGCTCTTCCCTTTTCGAGGCTTGTCTTTCCCCTGGCCCAGTCCCCAAAAAGTTTTCAGCCCTCTAAAGTTCATCCAATTCTTACCGAAGAGATTGGTATGGAGATTAATTCTTCATAGGACTAGTAGGGCGGAACCGGTTTGGTTCCTACGGGGCAGATTAGATTCCTTCGGGAATCACGCGCAAGGCTCAGGATGAGCCGAATTGCCATGAGGGCGATTTCAGATGACTCCTTACCTCCCATTCCTTGTTTTTCCCTGCATCAAGACTCCTTCTATCCCCTATCTACCTTCGTTTGCTCTCTTATCTCAGAACGTGTAATACTAGCGATTCCTTGGGTCAGAACAGACTTGTCTACTTTGACACACGAGAGGTAGCTGTGCCAGTTAGCACGATTATCGCCCCTATGGATCTGCGAGCGCAGACCTTGGAATGGCGACTGAAAAGCGAAAAAATAGGCTTCGTTCCGACGATGGGCGCGCTGCATGCGGGCCATGTTTCTCTCATCGAAGCAGCTAAGAAAAAAGCTGATCGCGTGGTGGTGAGCATCTTCGTCAATCCCTTGCAGTTCGGTCCCAAAGAGGATTTCGGCAGTTATCCCCGTATGCTTGCCGCTGATATAGAAAAGCTTGATGCTGCCGGTGTCGACGCATTATTTGCGCCTATTGCAGCGGATATGTATCCCGAAGGTTTTCAAACCTCGCTGACCAACAATGCGATCAATAACATTCTCGATGGCCGTTCACGCCCTGGACATTTCGATGGCGTGCTTACGGTTGTATCCAAACTTTTTAATCTCGTTCAGCCAGATTTTGCCTTCTTCGGCAAAAAGGATTATCAGCAGCTCGCTGTGATTACAAACATGGTGCGGGACCTCGCCTTTCCCCTCGAAATCATCGGCTGCCCGACAGCCCGTGATCCGGATGGTCTCGCAATGAGCAGCCGCAATCTGCGTTTAACTCCTGAGGAAAGAACTCTGGCTCCTCATATTTATAAAGGCCTGCGCCTCATCGCTGACGCTCACGCAGCCGGTGAAAAGGATCACGCGCAGTTGATCGATATCTTCAGAGCTCATCTTTCCCAAGTGAAAGACTTTCGTCTCGATTACATCGAGATTCGTGCTCAGGATCGCCTGATGGATTTTGACAAAGTCGTGGATCGCGCTGCTGTGGCCCTGGTTGCTGCCCATCTTGGAAGCGTCAGACTGATCGACAATCTGGAGTTCGGTGCACAATGATGAAGTTTCTAATCCGACTGGGACACGTGCTCCTATCTTATATCCTCCGCCCGGTACTTCTCTGGGTGCAGACGACCGTTCATCCCGATAATCTCCCCGAGTTTTTGGAACTCAACGAAAATCCGGTGATTTACGTGCTTCCGAAGCGCTCGATCATCGATTATCTCGTGCTTCTCATGGTCTGTCGCCGCTATGGTTTGCCTGAGCCCGACCTAGGTCTAGACTTTACGCGTAAGCGCCGGGCGATCTGTCTCTTTCTCGAAAAGACCGGTCCTATCAAAAGAATTCGAAAACTGAAGCCAAGCCACGTTCTGCTTCACGTCGTCCAGCAGGCGAATGAAAAGAACGGGATGAAGGCCCAGATTATTCCTGTGTCACCGTTCTGGGGTAAAGATCCCGGTAACACCGAACCCTCGATCTTCAAACTCATCTTCAACGATGACGAGGATGCGGGCTGGTTGCAAAAATTCTTCATCGTCGTGGCCCAAGGCCGTAACAATAACGTTCACTTCGGTTTGCCTTTCACCATCGAAAAAGCGGCTGATGAAAACAACGAACTTTCGGCCAGAAAAATCCGCCGGATTCTGCGCATTCACTTTCGTCGGCAGAGAAACCAGGTTCTTGGCCAAAAGCTTTATGTTCGCGAACAGGTGATCTCCCGAATTTCGAGTGGCAAGCTCGTTCGTCAGGAAATTGAAAAAGAAGCCAAAGGCAGCGAACAAAAACTTCGTGACCTTGAGGCGGCTGCGGTTCGCTATGCCCGAGAACTCTCAGCGGATCAGACTTATTCCATGGTCCGGACCTTTGAGATCGTTTTGGGTAAGCTCTGGAACAAGCTTTTTTCCGGGGTGGAAATTGCGAACCCAGAGATTCCGATGAAACTTGCAGCAGAAGACTACGAGATCGTCTATCTGCCGACTCACAGGAGTCACCTCGACTATCTTCTCGTTAACTACACGGTTTATCACAGCGGCCTGCCCTGCCCTCACACGGCTGCCGGTATTAACCTCAATTTTTTCCCAATGGGTTGGTTTCTTCGTCGAGCGGGTGGATTTTTCATTCGCCGTTCGTTCCGTGGCAACCGCATTTACACGGCTGTGGTTGAGGAATACATTGCCTATCTCCTCACTCATGGTTATCCCCTCTCCTTCTTTCCCGAGGGTGGGCGTAGCCGCACGGGCCGGCCTTTGCCGCTCAAAACAGGCATGCTGGCGATGGTGGTGAAGAGTTTTTTAAGAAACTCCGAACGACCGATTGCGATCATTCCCGTCTACATCGGTTATGACAAAGTGATGGAAGTGAAGAGCTACCTCAAGGAATTGAGTGGTGGTGCGAAGAAAACGGAATCGATGGGTCAGCTCCTTCATGCGCGTAAGCTCCTGAAGGCCTACTACGGTAAAGCTTATCTCTCCTACGGCGAGCCAATCATTCTCTCGAAATATCTCGATGAAGTGCGCCCGGACTGGCGAGACAATAACGATGGCAAAGCCGAGTGGGTCAGCCCCGTAGTGAATGATCTTGCACAGCAGGTGTCCAAGCATTTGAACGAAGCGGCTGTTCTAACGCCGGTATCGCTCGTCGGACTTGGTCTACTGGCAGCAAATCATAAGGCTTTGCCTCTCGAGGAGCTGCAGGTCTTTATTGAAAAAATGGTCGAGCTGCATAAACGCATGCCCTACCACCCCAACGTCAAACTCGTAAAAGAAAACTTTGCCGATATCCTCGATTCTGCGCAGAAGCTCAAAAGCATCTCGCTTTATAAGCACGCTGCCGGCGACGTGGCCTTCGTCAATGATGTGGACGGGGCGCTGATCTCCTACTACAGGAACAACATCGCTCATATCTATATCCTCCCGGCTCTGATCGCTCGTTTCTTCCATCAACAGGAAGAAATGTATGCGGCAAGCCTCGCCAAAGGCTGTGCTGAGATCTACGGAGTCCTTTCGGAGGATAACGTTTCGCGCTGGAATGAGAGCGAAGTCGAAACTGTCGTTCTTCAGTATGCGGAAGTGCTCGCGGAAATGGGTCTTCTGCGCAAAGTCGGTGACTATGCCTATCGCCGCCCTTCTCCGCAATCGGATGAGTCCGCGGTGCTCGATATCCTCTCGCAGGTCATGGGGGTGACCTTTGACCGCTTTATCATTACTGCTGTTCTGCTCGCAAAACATGCGGAACGCGGCTTGGTGAACAGCGAAGAGTTTTTGCTGCAGTGTGAACGTATGGCTCAACGCTTTGCGATCCTCAGCGGCCTCAACAATCCCGAAATTGCTGAAAAAACGTTCATTCAAAAACACATTCAGTTGCTCAAGAAAAAAGGTCTGCTGATCACGGTCGACGAGAAATCCCTCAGTGTGGATCCTCGCGTGTCGTCGCTGGCCCAGTATTCCAAGAGTCTGTTGTCTTCGGACGCTCTTCGAAGTGTCGAGCGTATTTTCAAGACGACTACACAGGAAAATAAAGTTCATGACGAAGTGGAAGTATCACCCGGGGGATGAGGATGCCGAGCATCTCGCCAAGGTCGATAAAATACGGCGGTCGAAAGACAAACTGAAAAAGCACAACCGCGATGAAACGCAGTTCGAGCTCGATAAGGATTCCTGGGCCAAGGCTGGGGAAGGCTGGTTTGCAGCGCGTATCGTTGAAGTGCATAAGCGTTATGCTTTTATCTCACCTGAGCCGGTTGAAGGCGACATAGATACCCGTGACGTGTGGCTGGCGACCGTTGCCCGGCGCCATTTGCAGAGCCGTCGCGGCGAGCGAAACAACATCGTCGTTGGTGATATCGTTTTGTGCCGCCCTACCGATGACCGTGATGTGAAGATCACCACCGACCTGCCTTGCTGTGTCATCGAGCATCTTGCGCCTCGTAGGAGCCGAATAGCCCGCCGTGATCCGATGGTCATGGAACGGGAGCACGTCTTGGCTTCGAACATGGATCAGCTCCTCGTGGTCGGCAGCTATGCGAACCCTGGAGTCAAATGGGGTTTGATCGACCGCTATCTCGTCTTGGCGGCGGAGCAGGAAATTCCTGCCATTATTGTGATCAATAAAGAAGATTTGCTCAAAGGCGAATCGGAAGAATTTAAGAAGAAGTGCGAAGAGGAAATCGCCTACTTCCGCGCGCTTGGTTATACCGTCTTCAGCCTTCAGGTGGAAAACCAGACTTTTGACGATCCCGCTATTCGTGAGCTTCACGGCATGATGGACGGCAAAACGACGATCTTAAGCGGACACTCCGGTGTCGGCAAATCCTCGCTGGTCAACCTCTTCAGGCCGGAGATTCAGCAAGAGGTCGAGGAGAATTCCAACATCAATTACAAGGGTCGTCACACCACGAGCTATGCGAGTATGATCAAGCTCGGTCGCGGCGGTTATGTCATTGATACCCCGGGAATTCGAAGCTTTGTCCTCCGCGAACGTGGCCCGATCGAATTGAGTTACGGTTTTGTTGAAATGCGCGCGCTCGTGAATAAGTGTAAGTTCCGGGAGTGTCGCCATATCGATGAGCCCGGTTGTGCGGTCATGGATGCGGTCGCGGCCGGAACGATTTCGGAACGCCGTTACACGTCCTACAAAGGCATTCTGTCCGGCGTCAGTGGGCGTGAAGGTCGTACGCGTGACGATTCGCGTGAGACGAGTGGACGTGAAGGCGGTCGCGGCGAAATAGACGACATTGAAATTGACGAATCAGACGATTAACTATCGCCCATATTTAGAGTTATCGAAGGGGATCCCATGTCTTATAGCTTTCACGAAGGTGAAGAAATCAAACTGCTTCGCCAAAGCCTTCGCAGTTTTGCCGACAAAGAAATCGCACCACGCGCTCACGAACTCGATGAAAAAGAAGAGTTCTCTGAGCAGCTGACCAAACAAATGGGTGAGCTCGGCCTCTTCGGAACTTTTGTTCCTGAGAAGTATGAAGGCCAGGCGATGGATTATATCCAGTACGTAATCGCTGTCGAAGAAATCGCGCGAGTGGACGGATCACAGGCTGCGACTATCGCCGCTCACAACAGTCTTGGTGTGGGACCGCTCTACTACTACGGTACCGAAGAACAAAAGAAAAAATATCTGCCGCAGCTCTGCACCGGCAAAGCCCTCTGGGCTTTCGGTCTGACTGAAGCCGAAGCGGGCAGCGACGCTCAGGCGAGCCGCACCCGAGCGACCTATAACGAAGCCAAAGACGAATGGTCGATCAGTGGTTCGAAGATCTGGATCACGAACAGTGCGTCTGACCTCACCGTCGGTATCACCGTTCAGGCGATCACAGGCACCCTTCCAAACGGCAAGAACGAGCTCTCCTGCTTTATCGTGCCGGCTGACGCCGTGGGCCTGACTCGAAAAGTCATGCACGGAAAGATGATGTGGCGTTCGTCGAACACGGGTGAACTCTACTTCGATGAAGTGAAGGTCCCGAACTCGGCGATGCTTGGCGCGCGTGGCCAAGGCTTCAAAATCATGATGGAGACGCTTGATAACGGCCGTCTCAGTATCGGTGCGATGGGTCTGGGTCTTGCCAAAGGCGCTTTGGAAATGACTCTTAAATACGCAAAAGAGCGTAAGACCTTCGGCGTCACGATCTCAAAACATCAAGCCGTTGCCTTTAAGCTCGCTGAGATGGCAACCCGTATCGAAGCGGCTGAAACCCTCCTTTACAAAGCAGCCTGGCTTAAGCAGCAAGGTCTGGCTTTCCAAAAGCAGGCAGCGATGGCGAAGCTTTACTGCTCGGAAGTTGCAGAATATTGCGCGCGTGAGGGTCAGCAGACTTTCTCTTTTGCGCATCGGTGAAGGCACGAGCGAGATCCAACGCCTGGTCATCTCCCGTTATTTAGGCTGTTAATATGAAGTCTCCGTTCGTTCCGTTGCTCTTCCTGACTCTGGCTCTACTACAGACATCTTGTGCTCTGTTTGGCGGTCAAGGTCCAAAGGAGTTCGACGAGCGGAGCTTTTCTGTTCTCAATCTCAACGTCTTCAATCAGAGGACACCTTCCTCCCTTTCCAATAAAAACTGGAAGGGAGATTGGCTCTTTCGCAGGGAACGCCTCGAACTGATCGATGAACAGCTGCGTATCACGCGGCCCGACATCATTGTCTTTCAAGAAGTTCTTACGCGTCGCGACAGTCCCAGTGAATCCGATATCAATATCCTGAGCGCCGGTGCCCTCGAGGGCTACGAGTGGGACGCAAGTCTCGTGCAATCCTACCGCGATACCCAGGAGATGCAATACAACACCACAGCCGTCGGTCTTCCCGTTAAGCTCGTCTCGCGTGACATCACTCTTAAATCGGTCTGGCCGATCGGAGTCGATGGGGCGATGAGCTTTTCCCTTCTTGAACTCGATCAAAACCCTATCGTCTTGATCAATCTGCAAATGCCGGACGCCACGCAGCGAGCGGACGCCTGGTATAGTTTTGTGAGGACCGAGCTGCGAAGCCTTTTAAAGGCGACCGGCATCTGTCCCCAGCGGATGATCGTGTCGGGGCATATTCCAGGCAGCTCGATCTGGAAGGGTTATTCGGAGTTTTTGAGTGAATTTAATCTGAAAGACACGACCAGTGGTTTTTGTGAAGCGGCATCCGATTGCCTCACGACCAGCACCCAAAACGATCTCTTTGCAGCGATCAATAACGGTCAGGGTGCTTCGCATTCGGAGCGGGTTCTGGTTCACTCGGAATCAATTATTTTCTCGAGCGGCACAGCGATGGCGAAGCTGCGGCCGACTTCTGTCAACGGTCCGCAGTATGGTGTGCATCGACTCTGGGCGAGCCCCGCCTTCGGTTGGGAAACCGAATTGAGACTGGCCCGCTGCTCGAAGTCTGCCGACTGAACTTTACCTGAAGATTAAAATCCAATCCCATAGCCCAGCGACGTTTCAAGGCCCTGAAGATTGTTCGTCTTCGTGCCTTTCCAGCGACTCAGATTGAGTTCGACTATTCCCTTGCGTGATGTGAGCCACCAAAGAGAGGTATTCAAACCCACGGCGATTTCAGTGTCAAAGTCGGGATCTTTGGTAAAGGGCGGCGATGATTTGGTTGCCGGCAGAACGTAAGAGATTTCTGTTCCGACAAGAATATAGAGCGGGTGATAAAGGCGAAAGACAGCCTGTGTTTGGTTCGAGAAAACCAGCAGGTTCATCGGCTTGTCATCTTTACGAATCACCGGCTTTCGCTCAAATTTCAAGCCCACGATCCATTCCGAATCGAGCCTGTGTGCATAACGAATGCCGGCACCCACAGTATCGTTCGAATACAGTGAGCGACTTTTGCCATAAGGCTGCTCGTAGGGCATCGTTAAGAACACATAGTCTTTTGAATAGGCTTTGGGTATCGTTTCCTCGTGCTCTGCAATCTCAGCAGACAAAGGCTGGGAAGCCGCTACGAACAGGCCCAACGCACATATGATTTTGGAGATGATCGGATGACCGAGTCGGTTCATAAAGACGTGTCACCTTCCGTGAGATTAGAAAACCAAATCATAGACAAGAAAGCGAGTAAATGGGAGTCCGTTCTCCTTCACCTTGTGATCTTCGCCATACTTTTGCCCACAGCCGCACAGTCTCTCGTGTCAGGCTTACTCGGACTTAGCTTTCTCATTCCAAGGAGTTGGCGCTTCATTACCTGGCCCGATAACATCCCCCAAATCTATTTACGTCTTCTAAAATTTCTCATCGGTGTTTGGGGCGTTTTGCTCGTCATGTCTTTATTGCAAGCCTATCGTTTCGCCGATTTCGGGGAAATGAAGCTCTATCTCAAACTCATCGGCAAACA
>SEDW01000827.1 GCA_004193325.1 Pseudomonadota bacterium
GATGGATTTGGTTTTAGTTTTGAATACACCAAACGCGGCAAGATCGAATCCGGCGACAACGAGCTCGGAAGCATCGGCACTGTGAACGGCACCGCAAATGGTACTGCAAGCGGAACGATGGGCCGTGGTCTCAATGCCAAAGGCCGTCCGATCCAAACTGGATTCTCATTGAAGGATGACATCGGTGAAGGCGAGATTTCTGTCTCAGCTGAAATCGACGAGAGCTTTGAGAATCAACCTTTCTTTCAGCCTGACGACGAAGATGAAGATGAGACCCCGCCACCCGCGGAACGAACGATGCTCATCTCTCTTGAAAAGCTGGATGAAAGCAAAGAACAAATCAATCTTGCGGCCGGTTCCTCGGCCCATATGAAAGATGTAAATTATCCGGTAAACAGCGGGCCAAACTTTGTTGTCCTCGATTCCGATGATGATGATACGGCCACCGATTTGCCAGCGGCAGAACCTTTGTCGGCTGATGACTATAGCGATGGGGCTTCAGCTGCGGACGAGTATGGGGCTGCTGCTTTTGATCCCGACGCCTTGCCGGATCAAAACTACAGTCCGGGCGCTCCATTCGCTTATGAAGCTGATCCGGTTCCAGCGGCAGCGAATCCAAGAACAACTCAGGCTCCGGCGCCAGCTCCATTTAATCTCGAAGCTGACTTTCCTTTTGTTCAGGATGTGGCTCCGCCTTTGGAACCACCTACATCGACCTTTGCACCCGCCGCCGCGCCTTTTGCTATCGGGCACGAGCCGGTCCTGACCTATACTCCGGATCCAACTCCCGCACCTTTCACGGTTGCGGAAGAAGACCCGGCGCCCTTCGTCATGGATGATGCGATCGCAGCTCCCTTTATTGTGGAGTCCGCGCCGACTATCACTCAGTTGCCTCAGGCATCGATGAACATGACTGTGGCGCCTGGAGTGGGCCCGATTACGATGCAGGCCCCCGCGCAGCCGACGGCAACTCAGCCGCCGCAGGCTTCGCCCATCGCCGCACAGGCTCCTGCTCCGAGTCCTGCACCTGCAGCGGCACCTGCAGCTGCACCTGCAGCTCAGCCGACCAAGACGCAGCCGCCTCAGCCATCGCCTCATTACGGCCAGGCTCCCGAGCCAATGCATATTAAGGTCGACGTTGAGCACAAGCCGGCGGAGAGCTTTGAGATTACCGCTCAGCCCTTTATCGACAAAGCGCCTCAGGCTATGGAAATGTCGATAGACGAATCGGAAGACACCGACATCGCCTATCGCTACAAAGATGCATCTGATGCGAAGAACAACATTCTCGATGATGATTTTGATGATGAGCCTGTGCAGCTGCACCTCGTCCCAACCGCGACGATCGTCACGAAATGGACTGTGGTGCAGGAGCGTCTGAAGCTTTTCTCGGGTCTCCAGATCGGTCGCTCGCATGCGGTGGATTTTGTGAAACGTCTGCTGAATGCCAAGACCGAAACTCCGGTCGTGCTCAAGACCTTGAATCTGCTTCTACAGTTCGTGGAGGCCAAGCTCGACAAGGCTTTGTGCACGAAGATGGCGTCCTGGCTCTTTGAAGAATTGAAACCGAGTGCGATGCATCAACTTTGGGACTCACTGAATCTTAAAGATGAAGGCCTCGAGCTCTTTCTCGACTATATTGCAGATCTTGAAAAGTCGAATCAGCATCGACGCTCACTCAGCATCATGCATGACATTCTTCGCTTCGAACTGGAAATGAACTGGTATATCGAATCCTACCCGCATCTCATCCACGCTTGGGAAAAGCTTGGGCTCGATGGTTGGATCTGGCTCGAGGAAGAAGGTCCTTCCGTCTTCTGTGACCGTCTCGCTCGTCGTGAAGATCCGATGCTGGCAACCCTTCTCATCTAAAAGATTGTACAAAAAAA
>SEDW01000828.1 GCA_004193325.1 Pseudomonadota bacterium
TTATAGAGCTTGAGCTTTTGAATGATCGTGAGGTTGGCCTTCTTTGGCTCCTCAAGACGGGTGAGGATCGCCCACATCGACGCCATCTCAAGCGTATGAGGGGCAATGTGAATGTGAGGAACTGTCCCGGAGTTGAAGTCTTTCTTATAGATCTCAACTTCTTTGTCGAGGCGCGTAATGTAAGGAATATCGATCTTCACCGTACGGTCACGGAGCGCTTCCATGAATTCGTTGCTCTGGAGCTTACGGAATTCCGGCTCGTTGGTGTGACCGATGATGACTTCATCGATATCGCACTGCGCAAACTTCTTCGGCTTGATCTTGTGTTCCTGACTCGCGGTCAGAAGATCGTAAAGGAAGGCCACGTCGAGTTTCAAGACTTCGACGAACTCGATGATACCGCGGTTCGCAATGTTGAACTCACCATCGAAGTTGAAAGCCCTTGGATCGGAGTCCGAACCGTACTGAGCGATCTTACGATAGTTGAGGTCACCGGTGAGTTCCGTGGAATCCTGGTTCTTCTCATCTTTCGGCTGGAATGTACCTATACCGATCCGGTCTTGTTCGGAGAGAATCAGGCGTTTGACGCTGATGTGTTTCGATACAACCGATTCCCAGTCGCCTTTGTAGTGGGACATGAGGTTGTTGTACACGTAACGACAAGCAGGGCAGAGCTCGCCTTCGATGTAAACGGCTTCGCCGCGATCACGGTTTTTGTTGAGAATATCGAGCACCGATTTCCGACGATCGGTCGGGATGAGGTGCAAAGGCTCCTCATGCATCGGGCAAGGCATCTCGTTGTTCATGCTGAGGATGTCACCGATGTTGGTCCACTCATAAGTGTAGAGTGAGCCTTCCGGTGTTGCCGAGTAGGCCTGAAGACCTTTCTTCAGCATACGGGCAATCGTCGACTTCGCCGAACCTACAGGTCCGTGAAGGAGGATAACGCGTTTTTCCGGACCATACTTCGCTGCACCGGCCTTGAACACGTTAACGAGTTTGTTCAAGTGGATGTCGAGGCCGAATACTGCGTCCTTGCCGTGATCCAAAGGATCATCGAAGAAACGCCAGTGGTACATTTCCTTCTTGTACTCGGTGTATGTCTCGTAACCGTAACTGTTGATCATGTCATAGACACGTTGGAAAGCGGTGCGCGCAACCGCCGGCCGTTCGATGACAAGGTCCAGGTACTGACGGAAATTTCCTGACCAGTGCAATTCTTTGTACTGATCATTAAATTCGTGTTTGGTAACGGCGCTGATTAATTTGCTCGCATCCATGCTAGCTCCTCGCTCGTAGTGTACGAAAACGTTGTCCAAGACTTTATTGAGAAGCGCATGGCGATGCACAGCTCAAAACTCGATAGGTGGAAAAAGATTAGGCCGCCCGCGAATACTATGGTCGGTCATCTCCATGGCAGGTATGTCTCGCCACAAAAATTGACCGGAATAGCTTCAGGATTTGAAGGACTAACGTTTCTTGTGCCCTCCTTCATCAGAATATCGAGGAAGAAACAGCAAGTCAAAAAATGAATTTAGTCGCTTGGGAGGGGAGCATGGGGGTGGCTGTTGCCCGTGTGTTTGAGCGTGTAGCTGAGCGAGGAATTCATTTATAAATGGATCAATCGCTCCATCCATTACCTCGTCCGGGCTGAAGTCCTCTACATCCGTGCGATGGTCCTTGACCAGCTTGTACGGGTGAAGAACGTAACTGCGGATCTGGCTACCAAAGCTTACATCAGACTTGGTGCCTTCAATGACAGCCGCTGCCTTTTTGCGCTCTTCAACTTCTTTCTCGTAGAGTTTCGATTTCAGCATTTTCAAACACTGATCCCTGTTTTGATGCTGGGATCTGTGCTGCTGGCTGGCTACAACGATACCGGACGGCATGTGGGTCATACGAACCGCAGAGTCGGTTCGGTTAACGTGCTGTCCACCGGCGCCTGACGCGCGGTAGGTGTCGACCTTGATATCGGACTCATTCAGGTCAATATCAATTTCATCGTCTACCATCGCCGAAACGAAGATCGAAGCGAAGGAGGTATGACGGCGGGCGTTGGAATCGTAAGGACTCACGCGCACGAGGCGGTGAACACCTGATTCGGATTTGAGAAGGCCGAAGGCGTACTGGCCTTTGACTTCGATCGTAGCCGACTTGATGCCCGCTTCTTCACCGTCCTGAATATCATGGATCTCCGTCGTCCAGCCCTTGCGTTCGGCATAGCGGATGTACATACGGAAAAGCATGGAAGCCCAGTCACAGGACTCAGTACCACCGGCACCCGAGTTGATTGTAACGAGCGCATCGTTGGTATCTTCAATGTCTTCGAGTTCTTGCGCTTTGCGAGCGACGTCAAAGAAACCTCCACACGCGTTCGTATTTTACAGATGCATCTTTGGCGCGGTTTAGGAGAACGTCAATTTGCATTATTTATTCCTCTTCCGGAATGTGTCCGGGCGAAACCGGAGCGTTGACTCGATTAGGACCCAGAACGTACCATAAGCACTGCGTCTCTGCCAGTTCCGAAGGCTGGGATTCATGCCTTGCCGAGAGCCGAAGAAACCGAGTGCCACTGTCGAGTTCGAGTCGACTATAAAGGGGCTGAGTCCATGATACTTCTGACCAAGCTGAATAATCAGAAAATTCTCGTCAACCTCGAAACCGTTAAGTATGTCGAATCCGTGCCAGACACCCTTATCTTTTTCACCAATGGTGAGAGCGTGATGGTGAAGGAAAGCGTGGAAGTCTTGTCCGAGGCGGTTTTGACCTACCAAGTCACCGTCTTTAAACGCTCCCAGGAGCCGGCCGCTGCCCCCATACCTTAAGTAAAACTTCGATTCCTGCCGATAAGCCCTCTGATGGAATGACTGTCCCGGGGGTCTGTCTTTTGAAAGTCTTCTTCCTCCACATCTTTTGCCTCTTTCTCCTGAGTTCCTGGAGCCTAGGAGCTTTTGGCAAAAGTGCAAAAACGAAAGCTCCCAAGGCGCCGGTGAAAAAACCGACAGCTGAGGACATCGTTAAGAATTTCACCTTCGTTGGTGATTTCGATATGAAGGAAGAAACTCGAAGTAATTCCAAAGAGATCTTCTGGCGATATCCAAGCACCATTCCCAAAGTCGGCTTCGACATCAAGCTCGAGCGCTCTCCGGAGAAGCTCAAGGAACTCTTTCCCGTTACGATGGGTGAGGGCCGGGCCATTCAACATTTGAACTCAGGCCGAATTCTTTTCCTCGACGGTAAATATGATGATGCCCGCCAGACCTGGCTCAGCGGCCGTGCGCGCTTTGGTAAAACCTACGATTACCATCGACGAAACGACTATTTCATCGCCTCAGCCTTTCTCTATAAGGCCTATCAATACTGGACCGAACACGGCAAGAAATATGATCTTCCGGAATTGCGTCAGGACTTTGTGAACGGCAATACCTTTCTCTCATCAGCCTTCGACAAGAAAAAAGACATTCCCGATGCCCTCCTCGATAAGGCGGCTCCGGCGGCTTATTACAATCAGGCGGCAGTTCTCTATAACTACGAACGTTGGGCTGGCGTTGTCGGAGCGGCAACTCTCGGTCTCGATTATTTGAGAAAGACGGGCCGGGTTGAATTCCGCCGCGACTTTCATCGCATGCTGGCTGAGACATCTATTAAGAACCAGGATTATCTCGAAGCAGTGCGATCGATTGATATGACTCTTCGTCAGGATAATGATCCGGCGACGGCTGGAGCTCTTTTTGCCCGAGTCGGTGATATCTACTACAGTCTGAATAACTTTGAACTGGCGGAAGAAGTCTACAACGCTGCAAACCAGGTGGATGGCGAGTATCG
>SEDW01000829.1 GCA_004193325.1 Pseudomonadota bacterium
ATGAGCTTACTGCTCTGCACCCAATCCGGCCAGGCGATTTCATCGACATTAAAGAATCGAAACGGCACTTTCCCAGCGCTAAACCGAAGCTCACAGGCAGCGACGATCGAACCGGCAAGCCGTGCCGAAACGATAAGCCCTTCATTGGCCAGACCTTCGCCCTGATCCTTCCAGGTATGTCCGTCCTTTACCTTTCCATGTTTGCCATAGCCCGAGAAACGAAGCTTTAAAACCTCTTCGTAATCCTGCTCGCTCTTGACGATGGAATAGGTCAGCTTCTCGCGGGTGTGTTTGATCTTCGAACCTTCGGCATGTAGACCGGCATCAATCGCACGTTCCAAACCGTTTTCAACCACGGTTGTGAAATAGCGAGTGAGCGCTTCGTAAAGTTCGCTAACATTGGATGGCAGCGAGACCCCGATGAAGAATTCACCAGGTTTTTGACTCTGCCTAGCTGAAGCGATAGGCAGATCGACCACGAAGTCAGGTTCTGACTGAATGCGGATCGTTGCCCCCCGCAGGGTCATGCCCGGGAATAGGTGTTTATTGCTCAGGGATGTGCAAAGGAGTAGGCCTGAGAGAGAGGCATCCTCGAGAGTGAGATAGATTTTGCGATCCTGAAATACGGGATCATCGCAGACGACGCTAATGGGAAAACGATCGTTGACCCGAACTCTGGCCGCCCGAGGTTTCCATTCACGAGATCATTCCAGGCGACCCTGGCCGCGATTGATTCGTGGAGGAGTGTGTTGCCCTGATAGATGCTTAATTCCAAGAGATTTTGATTGGAATCCCGCAATTCTCGTGAGGTGGCATCATCAACCTGAATGCCCATTCCGCGAAAATGAAAATTGAGAATCTGGCAGTCGCGAATCGCGCCGTTGAATTTGAGCATCGCCCGAACCGGTTCGAGATCGCCATTGACGTCGCGATTGATCGCTCGCGCTTCGGCTGCAGTTGAGATTTCTCTGCGAAGAGTCATGAATGCTTTCCGTTCCATCTTAAAAAAGCACTTTGTCCCTCAGCACAGCGAGCACGGAAGGATCCACTTGAAATTGTAGCATGCATCATTTCCCCTGCAGGATAGCGTCAGCCGTCTGGCAGTATCATTCCCCTGTAAATCCACGAAATCGACTGCCGAGTCAGCAGCGATGGTATAAAAATGGTGTAAAAGCACCGTTTAAACGATTTTTATTCAGTCGTTTCATAGTCTTAAACGTTAAGAAATTATTACTAATCCTTTCGTTTATACAATCCGATTGCGTAAGCATTCGGAGATAATCATCCATGGACCATTTTCTTAAACAGCTCTTGATCCTTGCAATCGCCATGACCATTGGCGCTTGTAACAGTGGTGTGAGCGTTTTTGTGAATAATCCGAAAATCAATTTTTCCGGCATTGAAACAGCACAGGTAAATGAGTCCGGCTACTTTCAACTCAACTGGCAAGCCATCTCGAAGAAAAATGCCTATAAAATCTATGTGAAATCTTCCGAGCTGCCGCCTGATGGCTATTCCCTTTTCGATAAAGTCTCGAGCCCTCAGGATGCCTTCCTCAGTCTCCGTAAGGGGACATTAAACAAAGAGCAGATCGTAGCCGACTACGATTTTATTGCAGATGTGAAAGAAGCAGGTTACGAATATCGAGTCCCCATCGATCCAAATCGATTCTACGTCTTCGCTATCGTGCCCGATGATAATTTTGCGAATGTTCCGACCAAACTCATCGTGTCGAAGACCAACTTATCGACGGTCATGATGCCGACCATCAACGCCACGGACAAAAGTGGACTTTCGCGTTTGACCTGGTCAGCTGTCGAAGGCGCCTTAAGCTATGCTCTTTATATCGATGAGAAGGCGGAAACGCCCATTATCAGTTCCAACCTCACGACTGTGGACTTTGCTTCCTATCTGGAACGTTATCCTGGTCTTTGCATTCGTTCGCAAAGGGGTTCGCTCGTAAGTGAATGCCAATCGGTGAAGAGTTCGAGTCTCATCTCGGTCATTCAGGAAGTCGTGTCCAAAACAGCAAACGGCTACTATAAGAGCGGAGAAGAAATCTATCTCGAGATTCACTACACAAATGCCGTGAACGTCTCAGGCTCCCCTCGCCTCCCCTTGAACAATGGCAAATTTGCCGAATACGTCTCAGGGGCGGGAAGCAATCATCTCCTCTTCGTTTACAGGGTCGAACCTGGTGATGACATCCCCTTTCTCGAAGTTCGCAATGGCGAAGACCTGGTCATGACCGATGCGAACATATTCGCCATTGGCAAGGCGAATGTTACTCTTCCACTGGTCAGCGATAGCGCAACGCTTCAGGGCCACGCCCTACTCACGATCGATACCATTGCTCCAACATCGCCGAGCGCAGTGGCTTTCTCAAGCACTCTGAGTCGACTCAGCCAATTCGATTT
>SEDW01000830.1 GCA_004193325.1 Pseudomonadota bacterium
CGGTTTCGGAGATCTACGGATCGGAAGATGGCAAAGACAAATTCGTGAAAGACTTTGTCGCGGCCTGGAACAAGGTGATGATGTCGGATCGTTTTGATGTGAAGACGATTTAAAACTGACTCATAATGTGGGATCGCCCATTTCGACGAAGGCCTGCTCACGAGCAGGCCTTTTTCGTTAGTGTTCCTGAGGTTTTCTAGACTTAAGCGCTTTCGTCAGAAGACCCAGCGCAGCACCCCAGACGACATGAGAAACGACCTCACTCGCTATCTTGTGATCCGGCTCATCCTCGGGCTCGCGCATAATATCAAGGGCCGGCAGCACCCCGACATAGCTCGTTGCCCACACTGCCATCCCAAAGCCAATGCCCTTGGCAACGGAGTGTTTGGTTGGATCGCCCGCGATCAGTCCATAGATGCCGCCGGTGACTGCGCCAAAACCGAAGTGCGAGATCCAGTTGAATGTATCTTGATCGTCCTGCGTCATCTTATCCTTGATCTCAAGCTTCGCCGCTACTCCATCGCCGACTTCCTCCATTGGAAGAGGAGCGTCCTTGCCTGCGACTCCTTTGCGAATCGAAGCCATGGCTGCAGTCATGGGCACTGTTGCGATTAGGCCAGCGCAAAAGCCTTCGGTGATAGATGTGGTCATGAACGGTTCCTTCTTCACATTTGTTTGTCGCCCTTCCTAGTGCAATTAAGATGCCGCTAACTAGAGCTGGATTTGAAATAGTTATTGAATGGGCTTCTCTGCATTTCAAGCTGCCCAAACACATATTTTTCCAGGGAAAGGCGAAATTATGCAGATCCGAGAGCATTTCAATCGATCAAATCTCATAAAATTCACAGCTGCAGCAGTGGCTGCAGAATGCGTCTACTACTACTTCAAGACGAGACGAGGGAGCGCGTCGCATGCTGGTGGAGATGTCTATGACTCTTTGAATAGCGACGACTTGGGGCGCGAGGATTTCACAAACGAAGAAAGTCGGATCGATCTCGAGATGGCCGATAGTTTTCCGGCAAGCGATCCTCCCTCGCGTGGCCACTCGATCGCGAGAATTACAATGTGATAGACGTTATTTAAGGAGGTATTATGATGCGCATACATCATCTGAACTGTATTTCGAGCTGTCCCGTCGGTGGGCGGTTGACGGACGGGATTTCGCCTTCTGTACTTCAGCGAGGTCATCTCACCTGTCACTGTTTGTTGATCGAGACAGCAGAGTCTTTGGTACTGGTCGATACAGGCTACGGTTTGAAAGATGTCGCCGATCCACACGGGCGCCTGAGCGAGTTCTTCCTGACCCAACTCAAACCTGATTTCCGCGAAGAAATGACTGCAATCCGGCAGATTGAGCGCATGGGTTTTGATCCCAGGGATGTTCGGCATATTCTCCTTTCTCATCTCGATTTTGATCATGCTGGAGGTCTGGACGATTTTCCCTGGGCACAGGTCCACATGCTACGCGCTGAGGAGGCTAACGCCACTCTGCAAAAGACCTGGCTCGACCGCCAAAGGTTTCGACCCCAACAATGGTCAACACGAAAGAACTGGAATCTACACGATCCGGGAGAAGGCTACAATTGGTTCGGCTTCGATAAGGTCCAGGCAATCGAAGGGCTACCTCCTGAAATTTTGATGGTCCCTCTCATTGGACACACGCTTGGGCACGCCGGGGTCGCCATTCAGCGCGATTCGGGTTCCTGGCTCTTTTATGCAGCCGATGCGTACTTCTATCACGGAGAAATGGATAATGAACGTCCCCACTGCACCCCGGGCCTGGAACTCTATCAGACGATGATGGAGAAAAACCGTAAATCACGCCTTTGGAATCAGAAGCGTTTAAGAGAATTATCGATCGAACGGGTGTCTGAAGTCGA
>SEDW01000831.1 GCA_004193325.1 Pseudomonadota bacterium
CGCCGACTTTAGCAGCATCAATCTCGAGCAGGCTGGCAAAGACCGCGTTCGCGTCTTCGGCATCCGCGGCTCTGAGCCAACCCCTCTCTACAAAGTATCCATGGCTTATGAAGATGGATTCAAATCCACCGGCTCAGTCATGATCTCTGGCCCTAATGCGCGCAAGAAAGCGGAAGCCTACTCCCGCATTTTCTGGAACCGTTGCCCAGGTCCATTCGAAGAAACCCTGACCGAGTACGTCGGCTACAATAGCTGTCACCGCAGCCTGGTCCATCACGACGATGGCAATGAAATCCTTCTTCGTCTCGGCGCTCGTGCCAAGGATGAGAAAGACCTTCGCCTCTTCGGCAAAATGATTCCGTCCCTGATCCTCAGCGGCCCTCCCGGTGTTGCTGTGATCGGTGGTGTTCCCAAAGCGCAAAAGGTCATGAGTTACTGGCCTGCATTAATGCCAAAGACTGCTGTTCAGCCGAAGATCGCCCTCTTTGAGAACGGCGAACTCGTCAACGAAAAGCAAGTGAACGACACACCCGTCGGCAACTTCGTTCCGAACGAGATGGATGCACAGATCGCGACCAAACCAAGCCAGAGCATCCAAGAAGCATTGTCCGAACATACAAAATCAACGTCCCGCAGTCTGAGCGAAATCGCTCTCGCGCGGAGCGGTGACAAAGGTGATACGGCGAACATCGGTGTTCTTGCCCGTAGTCAGGAAGCCTACGACTTCCTCGATAAATATCTGACCGCACAGCGCGTGAAGGATTGGTTCCAGGAACTTTGCACAGGCAAGGTCACCCGTTACCAGCTCCCGGGCATGAAGGGCTTTAATTTCCTTTTGGAAGAATCCCTCGGCGGCGGCGGAACCCGCACTCTTCGAATCGATGCTCAAGGCAAGACTTTCGCCCAGGCGCTTCTGGCTCAAAAGGTTTCCTTTCCGCTTGAGTTAGTGAAGAAGGGATAATCTGTGAAAAAAATTCGTAAGCTCTTCATTGCTAACCGAGGCGAGATCGCAAGACGTATCGCTCTCGGTGCGCAAAGCCTCAGTATTGAAACGGCCGCTCTCTTTAGCGGCCCCGCAGCTCCGAGCTTTCTCGAAGGCCTCATCACAACTCTCGTGAAGGTCGAAGGAGAGAGCCCGGCGCTCTATCTCAACGGCCAGCGCATGGTCGATTACGCCAAGCAATCGGGTTGCGATGCTTTGCATCCCGGCTTTGGATTTCTCTCAGAAAGTGCTGCTTTTGCAGCCCTCGTTGAAGAGAGCGGCCTGATCTGGATCGGCCCTTCGCCAGCATCCATTTCCAAGATGGCTTCCAAAGCGGAAGCACGGGCCATCGCCAAAGAATACAAGGTGCCAGTCGTCCCGGGCCTTGAGAAGATGAGCAACGTTAATAACCAAGACCTGATTCAATCCGTTCACGATTTTGTGAAGGATCACGGCTTTCCCATCCTCCTCAAAGCAGCGATGGGCGGCGGTGGCAAAGGCATGCGTATCGTTCGCGCTTCGGCTGATATCGAAGAATCGATCAACCGCGCGCAGTCGGAAGCCCTCAACGCTTTCGGCGATTCCACCCTGATCGTCGAACGCTATGTCGAGCATCCTCGCCATATCGAAGTGCAGATTCTTGGTGATCAGCACGGTAACGTCTACGCTCTCGGTGATCGCGACTGCTCCGTACAGCGTCGTCACCAAAAGATTATCGAAGAAGCTCCGGCGCCAGGACTCTCTCCTGAGACCCGTAAACGCATGCAGGAGTCAGCCGTGGCACTTGCCAAGGCTGTTGGCTACTATTCAGCCGGCACTGTGGAATACATCATGGATTGGGCTCCCGAGCATCGCGCTAAGGAGAACTTCTACTTCCTTGAGATGAACACGCGCCT
>SEDW01000832.1 GCA_004193325.1 Pseudomonadota bacterium
CTAGTGGTCCCAGCATCCTCGGAATTGGTTATTTCTGCTGTTTAAATGAATACATGATAAATGAGAAGACGAATGACAGGGGATCTGAGCGGGGAAAAAAGCAAGGCCCGATGCTCAGGTTCCTGAACATAAGGCCCTCTTTGTCGAAGCTTACTTAACAGCTTCTTTCAGTTCTTTTCCTGGACGGAAAACTGGTACTTTACGCGCTGGGATTTGGATTTCTTCGCCAGTCTGTGGGTTACGGCCCATACGAGCTTTACGCGCAGAAACTGAGAATGTTCCGAAACCAACGAGCTTTACGCCGTCTTTTTTCTTAACGTTCTTTGTGACGGTTTCGATAAATGCGTCCAAAGACTTCTCAGTATCAGATTTGGTAAGTCCCGTGACTTTTGTCATGGCTTCAACCAACTCGGCTTTGTTCATGGAAACCTCCAATCAGAATCAAATAAAATTGAACTTGGGTACGCAGCTAAAGGTTTACAGGCTAAACGTTTGTTGTCAAGATTTACTAGACGAACAAAGTTATTTTTTCGTGTTCTAGTGGCAAATGACGCGAAAATTTGGGAATTTCCCATATTGGTTTTTTAGAATTTATCCATCAATCGCTTCGTTGTGACTTCTCAAGCCTAGTCGGGGAGCCACTTCGGTCGCTATCATTAGAGAGAACTATGAAGAAGATTATTTGCTTAGTCATGTTTTTCTTCGTCAGCGCGACATTGATGGCGGAGCAAATGACGCTCGATCGATTGATTGTTGAGATAAACGGCAAGTCCTACAGCCAGAAGCATCTCGAGACTTATATCTTACTGCGTACGATAGCCATGGGTGAGGAGCCAAGACGTGCTTTACCATCGGCAGAAAATTGGGCAGAACATATTGAACAATTCAAAAACGAGATGATCGTTTACACACAACTTGAGAATGACCCGCAAAAACTCGAGTCCTTCGCACCCGATTCCAAAAGAGTTCAAGACGCAGAAAGTATTCTGACTTCCTTGCAGTCAAAAAATTCTGAACTTGATAAGTTCATTCGCCAAAGACAACTTTCTGAAGCGAACATCTCCGAAATTCTGACGATGGTCTTCCGGGTCGAGGCCTACGTGAAGAGCCGTCTGCAGTTGGCGGCGGCCCGTTCGCAGGATGAAAGTGCCTTCACCCGCCTCGATCCTACAGCCGATTGGTTTTTGGCATTGGCGAAAGCCACTCCCTATCGATTTTTTGCCAAGGCCAAAGATTATGTAGCCTTGATGCCATTCCGGACTTAGGAAGAGCTGAACATGTTGAGCCGTTTGTACTCCGGAAGTGACAGCGAACAAAAATCTCTGAGCCATTTCTGCCAAAAATATCTGCAAGATTCTTTCTGGCCCTATGAAGAATTTAATCTTTCATTAAAAATCCCTCAGACCTTTCTCATCTTCCGAGAGGAGGAGGGCGAGGCCTGGCAAGGCTTTGCGCTGGCGCGGGTCATCGGCGGTGTCGCTGAACTTTTCTACATCTACGTAAGATCTGAGATGCGGGGGAAGGGGCTCGCTCTTCTTTTGCTGAAAGATATGGAAAGCCATTCTTTAGAAAAATTTAACGCTGAATCGGTGATGCTGGAAGTTCGACCATCGAATCTTTCCGCAATTCGACTCTATGAAAATTCAGGCTATGAGCGTATCCATGTGCGCAAACGATATTATCAGGATGGCGAAGATGCTCTCATATATAACAAGGCGCTCGGCAAGCGCGAGGGTGCTGTATGAGTAAGGACAGGATTGAATCGCTCGACTCCATCGTCTGGCTGCAGACAGGATTTTTGGGTGACATCATTATCACTACCGCCGCATTCCGATTCGTGCGCGAGCATTTTCCGGAAATCAAACAGTATCTCATCAC
>SEDW01000833.1 GCA_004193325.1 Pseudomonadota bacterium
CCTTCGCGTCCTTCTCCCGGACGAACCGAGAGTTTGAGGAGCTCCATGAAATAGGCTTCGTCGAGCTCGTGACCCACTTCCTGAATCAAGCCCTTTTTCACGCCGTCCTGAAAGTGAATGAACTTGATGTCTTCGTAGTTTTTGATCTCGCCGTAACGGGCGATGATCGCCTCATCATGCGGAGGCACGATCTGTCCGCCGGTTTCCCAGTAGACCTTATAGCCATTGTATTGCGGAGGATTGTGGCTTGCCGTTACGCAGACCCCGCCCTGGCATTTGAAGTAGCGCACCATATAGGAAAGAATCGGCGTCGGGCGCAATTCTTTGGTGATGTAGGCCTTGATTCCGTTCGCAGCCATGACTTCAGCCGTGGCCTCAGAGAACTCACGCGAATAGCGGCGTGAGTCATAGGAGATCGCGATGGATTTGGGATGATCGACACCGAAGTGTTTATTGAGATAGTCCGCAAAGGCCTGAGCGGCCTTGCGGATATTGTAGATATTCATTCTTGCAGTACCGGCACCTAAAATGCCGCGAAGACCTCCCGTTCCAAATTCCAGGTCGCGATAAAAGCGTTCGGCGAGTTCTTTCTCGTCTTTCTTTTCTAGAAGAGCCGAAATCTCTCCACGAGTCGCCTGGTCGAAAACAGGGGATGTCGCCCAATAGTTGGCGAGCTTTTTGACTTGCTCTTCCAAGTAACACCTCACAATTGCGTGATCTTTAATTCATCTCACACAAGTATAAAGCATCATTCCTGGCTTTCAGTCTATAGCAGGCCATCCTTGAAATTCACGCAGGTCAGAATGCGCTACCTTCGTTGCCTGCGGATAAGTCAGGAGAAAAGCGATCCCAAGACCATTCAAACGATAATCTCCGCAAAGTTTTCGTCCCGCGACCGGAAGGAATACATCGAGGCCAACCGTAGGGAGGTTGATCAAAACGTTTGGCGATTTAATCATGGGCACCCAAGGCCGGACCTGATCCACAGCTCCAAAGAGCGAGGTGACGAGCGGGGCATCGGTTTCATTCGTTGCCGCGATCGCCGCTTCGACGTCTTTATAGCGATAGACCGAGAGATCCGGAGTCATCAGAACATTCGACTGATAAGAGCTCGTTTGATCCAGATCCTCAAAGAAGTGAACCCCCGGAGTCACGAAGTAGCCGCTGCTCCCCGTTCCAAAACCCTTGCCCCAAACCCAGGTGTCGCTCGCTTCGCGCTTGGCCATGGTTTGGTAGCGAAGGAATTTATCCACCGCTTTTTGTGCATAAAGAGGTCCAAGATGCGGATTTTCCTTTTGATCGGTTGGCCCGATCTTCAGGGACCGTACCGCACGGATCATTTCTTCTTTGAATGCGTCGAGCATGCTGTCGTGGACGAAGGCCCTGCTCGTGGAGGTGTTGAGCTGGCCCGCATTTTTGATGACGCCATAGACCGTCTGCCTAACGGCTTCCTTCACATCCGAATTCGGCGCCACGATCACTGCATTCTTACCGCCCGACTGCAAAAGCATTTCGCGGGTAAGGTTATTCGTTGGATCGCGGCGAATCGCATCACAGTGTTCACGCGAGCCCGAGTAGATGACGGCTTGAATTCTTTTGTCAGTCAGCGACTTCGCAAAGTTTTGGTAGTTGCCGAAGACGATATTCACGCTGCCCTTCGGAAGGTCGAGCTTTTCAATGATGTAGGCAAAGATAATGCCCGAGATCACCGCATGCGAGGAGGGCATGAGGACCAGGGGCGAAGCAGCAATGAGAGCGCCGGAGAGACATTGAACGAAGGTCGCGAGGGGAGTCGAGAAGGGGAGAAACGCCATGGTCACGCCACTCGGCTGGAGATCAAACTCCGTCCCAGGCCAGGCTAACATCACCGGCCCAAG
>SEDW01000834.1 GCA_004193325.1 Pseudomonadota bacterium
GGTGATGCGAGTGACCGGCTATGTAGTACTTGACCTTGTCGCAAAGTAGGCTTTCCAGAATGCGGCCCTGCAAATTGCGTTTCTCATACTTGCCACTCGAGCTGTCGATCGGATGATGGCCCAAGACGATGGTGTTCTCTGCGGTCGAAGCCTTGATTGAGCCCAGCATAAAGTCGATTGTGCAATATTGATCGAAGCCACAAACGTCGAGAATATTTGTGTCGATCATCGTCAACTGCAGGCTGTTCCCAAAGCGAAGATCGAAGTTGCGGTTCGGCATGTTCCACTCGGGGGTTTTGCCCTTGTATTCGATCTGCGCTGTAGTATTGCCTTGATAATCGTGGTTACCGAGAACCGCGTAGTAGGGGAGCTTGCCGATGCAATCGAGATTGTATTGATCGCTGAAGGTCGTCTTCCACTGCGGATCGTCGACGGATTTTACCCCGTGTGGATAAAAGTTATCACCGAGAAAAATCACGGCCTTTAGCGGGTGAGTGATGCAATAGTCGTTCATCGCTCTCGCGATCGAAGTCTGATTGCCATCACCGGTGCCCATATCGCCCACGAGAAGGATTTCAAATTCGTCTCCTACTGCCAGGGTCGGATGCAGATCCTGGCCGCTGTAGGACGGGGCCTTGCCGCGCCAGACGAAGAAAGACGATGCTAGAACAACTGCGACTATTGCTGCGATCATGGATATTTTCTTCTTAGACATATGTTTGTGCCCTCGGGATGTATTGCGAGGACCTTAACATGACCACCGGGCGCAAAAAAGCCCAAAGCTTTTCGCTTTGGGCCTCGTAGCGTACGTATTCAATTCCGATTCAGAAAATGTTATCGGTTTCGGGTAGAGTCGTCGGCAGCTTTTTCTGCATAAAGTCCGGCGGGCTCTGGGTTTCCTGGAGGCGGAAGGCAGTGAAGGTACTCATCACCTTCTTGACGTAATTTCGGGTTTCACCGTAGGGAATGAATTCCACGAAAGCATCGTTAGGACATCCCTGACACTCTTTGAGCCACTTGTTCACCATAGTTGGGCCGGCGTTATAGGCGGCAACTGCCGGAATCTCGTGCCCGCCGTAGTAGTGAAGGAGGAGCGAAAGGTAAAGGCTTCCGTAAGTGATGTTCGTATCACTCGTTTGGAGTTGGTCGAGTTTGAAATCCTTGTCATCGAAGAGTCGGGAGAGGCGCACAGCCGTATACGGCATGAGCTGCATTAACCCTTGAGCGCCAGCCTGCGAGAGGGCGCGACTGTTGAAGCCGGACTCTGACCGCATGATCGCGAGGATCAGGTAAGGGTCCATGTCCATCGTCGGAGCGATCTCGTGAACGTAGGAAGCAAATGGGATGCGGTCGCTGCGTTCAAACTTGTCGGTCTTCAAATTCTTGGGATGGAACGTGGCAAAGGTCGCGCGGCCTAGGGAGTTATCGTTGTTGCCATCACTTCCATCGTTGCTTGCCTTCTTCTTATTGTCCTGAACAGCCTGAGCATGCGTAATCGCGGCTCTTGCTGACATCGTGTAGTAACCCGGTGTGGCTTTGGATAGGAGCGGTTTCAATAGATCCACTGCTGCTGCAATCTTGCCCGAACTCAAAAGAGTGCGGCCTTCCCAGTAAAGTCCGGCGTCTTTACGATAGTCCACTTCGTTAAACGCTTTGTCCTTGGAACTCACGATGTAGCTCGAAGCAGCTTTCAGGTCGCCGCTGGCAAGAAGGTTCCAAAAGTAGTACCAGCGGTAGCGGTAGTGATTGTTGCGTTTGAGCAGAGCCAGATAAGCAGTCGAGGCGTCCGCAAATTTTTGGCTGTTCATCATGCTCTTGGCTTGAGCTTCTTTGAACATGATGCTCTTGCCTGTGACTTCTTTCGTTTGATCGAA
>SEDW01000835.1 GCA_004193325.1 Pseudomonadota bacterium
CTTAACCGAGCGATGGCTGGCCCGAAACCCGAGGCCTTGAACTTTTTATCTCATAGCCCTCAGGCTGAGTCGCGCGCAGCTCGAGTCGAGCCTATGGCCGTGGCCGCCGTGCCGCGACCAACTCCCGAAGCTGCCTCGCTCCCGACAGCAGCTGCAGCATTGCCTCCTTCTGTTTCTCCAGCTCCCGACACGAAGAAAGCTTCAGACATCTCTCCGAAGGCTGAAAGTTCTGGCAAAGTGGAAGAAAAAGAGAACGACACCATCCGGGTGAATGTGGCTCTCTTGAGTAATCTCATGAACCTCGTTGGCGAACTCGTTCTCACCAAAAATCAACTGCAACAGGCTTCAAGCTACACTGTCAACGATGAGTTGACTCGCGGCAATCAGCGCCTGGGAGTCATCACTTCAGAACTTCAAAGTGAAGTCATGAAGACTCGAATGCAGCCCATTGGCAGTGCGCTTACAAAATTTCAGCGTCTGGTGCGTGACACGGCCAAAGACCTCGGCAAGTCTATCGAGTTGACTCTCGACGGTACTGACACAGAGCTGGATCGTACTTTGGTGGAAGCTGTAAAGGATCCGCTAACCCATATCGTCCGCAATGCCATGGACCACGGTCTGGAAACGCCAGCAGAGCGTAAAGCTATGGGCAAAAATGAAACAGGTCGAATCAAGATTCAGTCCTATCAGGAAAGCGGTCACATTGTTATTGAAGTCAGCGACGATGGCCGCGGCCTAAACGTGGACAGAATTAAGACCAAGGTGATTGAAAAGAACCTGGTGAGCAAAGAGACGCTCGCTGGCCTTTCTGAACGAGAGATCCAGAACTTTATTTTCCTTCCAGGCTTTTCCACCGCCGAAGCCGTCTCCAACCTGTCTGGCCGCGGCGTTGGCATGGATGTGGTCAAGACCAACATTGAGCGCATCGGCGGCACAATCGAACTTTCGAGTCGCTTGGGCAGCGGCACCTCCATCAAGCTCAAAATTCCTCTCACTTTGGCCATTATGCCTGCACTGATCATCGGTACCAGCGGTCAGAAATTTGCCATTCCTCAGTCCAAGCTGGTCGAACTCTTGAGACTCGATAACAGCGATCCGGCCGCTTCTGGAATCGAGATCCTACAAGGCGTCCCTGTTTATCGCCTTCGCGGGACAATCATGCCGCTCGTTACCTTTGCTCAGATTCTAACCCAAGATTTGGGCGTGTCTAACGACTCGAGCAGTATCCAAAACATCGTCGTCGTCAATTCGAATGGAACTCTCTTTGGACTCATTGTCGAAGACATCGAGGACACAGCTGATATCGTTGTCAAAGCTTTGCCTGAATTTCTCCGAGGTATCAAAATTTTCTCAGGAGCAACTATCCTCGGCGATGGCGCTGTAGCCCTAACGGTCGACATCAATGGTCTCGCTGAAAAAGCCGGCCTCACGGCGGCTGTACAAGCCAAACCCCAGGAGATCGGTGCCGTTGAGAAAGCCGTGGAAATCGAATATCTCGGTGTGGATATCGGTGCTAAAGGCAATTGTATCTTCCCTCTCTGCCTCGTCTCTAGGCTCGAGGAATTTGATGTAAAAGATTTCCATTGGGCGGGAGAAAAGAAATTCATTCCCTACCGTGGATCGGCCCTCCCATTGATCGATGTACGTAAGACTCTCAATATCCCGTCGACTGTGGATTCGAGCCTTAGCTCGACCAAAGAAAAACAAGCTGTGGTTGTCGTTAAGCTCGGCGATCGTGACTACGGCCTCGAAGTCGACGCAATCGTCGATCTCGTGGTGAGCTCGGCAGATCTTGACGTGAAGATGAAGGATCGTCCAGGCATCATGGGCGCCCTTGTTGACACGAAAGATGTCATGATTCTCCTCGATGCATT
>SEDW01000836.1 GCA_004193325.1 Pseudomonadota bacterium
AGGCTTTTGAGTTTGGCCCGCGCGGTTAAATAGGCTTCTTTATGCTGATCGCGAAGCTTCGAGGATTCCCGCATCCACTGTTCACGGCGCTGGACGTTGAGCTCAAGATCCTGCTTCGTCTGAAGCTCCTGATCGAGACCTGACTGGCGATCGTTGAGGAGGGCGCGGGCTTCTTCGGTCTTGTCTGAAAGAGTCCGAACGTTCGCATCAAGCGCTTCTTTGCGCTCGCTGTAAGTCTGAAATTCGATGAGCAAACGCTTCCGGTCGCGTTCGATACTCTCGCAGCGAAGCCGGTTGCTCTCGAGTAAATGCTCAAGGTTTCGAACTTCATCTTCAAGATCCTGGCTGCGGTTTTGAAAGACCTGAGCGGCCTCTTCCACGCTGTCCACTTCATCCTGAAAGCTTTCGATCATATCTTTGAGTCGTTCGAGTTCACTCGTGAGGCGATCGAAATCGGCAGTTTTGGTTTCGACCGATGTTTCGAGAGCCTTGAGGTTTTCCTGCTCTTCGCCGATTTGGGTGTCGAGCTCAAGCATCCGGCGCTGGCCGCCTTCAAGGGTCTTCAAGGCGCTCGTGATAAAGGATTCTGCGCGAACGATTTGCTCACGAAGGTGAGAAATTTCTTCACGAACCTGCTCAAGCTCCGGATCGGATTCGGCAAGTGACGATTGAAGTTCTTCCACCCGGGCTTCCATCACCGATAGATCGGTAACGGCTTTGATTTCGCTATCGGAGTCATTCTCGAGCTGGCCTGCAACTTCGAGGAGCTTGGTCGAAAAGTGTCTAAAGTTATGGGAGAAGAGTTTCAATTCCTGCTCTTTCAAGCGGGTGCTGACCGTCTTCCAGGCCTCAACCTTTTCCACCTGTTCTTTCAAGGCATCGAGCTGAGCCACGAGTTCGCGCAAAAGGTCATCGATACGCTTCAGGTTCTCCTGAGTGTTCTCGAGCTTTTTCTGCGCTGCCTGCTGACGGGATTTAAAGATGAGCGTACCGGCAGCCTCTTCGAGAATTTCCCGAACGTCTTCCGGCTTTGCATTCAAGATACGATCGACCTGACCCTGCTGGATCATGGAATAACTACGCCCACCGAGACCGGTCGTCGCAAAAAAGGAAACGATGTCCTTTAAGCGACAGGGCTTTTTATTGATCATGTATTCGCGCTCACCGTCGATGTAGAGACGGCGGGTGAGGGCGATTTCAGCTTCATGGCGGTATTCGGGAGGACAGAACGAGCTGCCCTCGCGGTTATCGAAAACGAGAGTAACTTCGGCCATACCGAGAGCTTTTCGTTTATCGGAACCGGCAAAGATAATATCGGTTGCGACTTCGCCGCGGAGATATTTCGCGTTCTGCTCGCCCATGACCCATCGAACCGCATCAATTACGTTCGACTTCCCCGAACCGTTCGGTCCGACGATTCCAGTGATGCCTTCGTCAAAGTTGAGAGTCACTTTGTCAGCGAAGGATTTAAATCCTGAAACGATGAGCTTTTTCAGATGCATCGCAAATTATTCCTTAGTAAGCGCCTCAACTGAGTCAATATCGATGAAACGCCCTATACGGCTTCGGGGACTCTTTCGAAAAAGAGAGCGTCTTACTCAATGCGGATCGGCGTTTGGTCCTTGATACTAGCGCCTGGATTCGCATCAAACAAGTAAAGGACGTTGCCGTAGAAAGAAGAAGTTAAAAGCTTGCCATTAGTAGGACTTACGGCGAGCTGATAATAGGATGCGTTAAAATCAGCTGAATACGCGCTAGACGGAACGACATAGTTTGCGTCAGGACCTTCTAGCAACTTGCGGGTAATACCGTAAAAAGGCGCATTCGAGTAGTAGATGAGGTCGCGGAAAGAATTGACGAGAAGCATCGGCTCGGGAGAACTGGCCATCGGCTTCGGTCAGACTGAACGAGACGAAGTGCAGTTCCTTATCGCGCAAAGATGGTTTTGTATAAGAGCCGGTCTCGATGAAGCGGAAAGTCGTATAAGCCGGAGTGCCTTCAACCTGAGGCTCTTTAGAAGCAAGCTCCTCATCCGATAGGGGATAGACAAACATCTGATAAGGGTTGGCCGATGCCCAGCGACGGCGAGCCGAAGCCGTGCTTTCAAAAGCATCCGGAACACCGTTCGCTCCAACAGTTGCAGCATCCGTGATGGCATCGTAGCTATTGGAGTCTTCGAGCGTTTCGTCAGAAAAATCCTGAGCATCGAGATCGGTGGAAAAACCGAAGAGATAGGTCTTGGCAGAGCCTTCATAGAAGTAAAGAGCGCGGCGGTCATAACCGTAGTTTCGCACGCGATCCATTGTCGTCGGTGCTTCAGCCGTCGGTCTTGGGTTTTTGCCGATGTAGAGTTCGCCGTTTACACAGCTGACGGCAAAGTAAGGCTGAGTCGGCGCAATAATCGCATTGAGCGGCAAACAGCCGATGTCGATCGTCGAGAGAATGCCGGGATTCGCTTCGTTGGTCAGATCCCAGATTTGGATTTTGCCAGCGTAACGCGCCTCTGAGTCGGCATAAGTCGAAATCATAAGATTTTGACTGACGTGGAGCGAACGTCCCATTCTTGGAGTCGTGACGGCCTGGACCTTCTGACTTCCGGCCGCAGCCAGCGAATCGATCACGACCAGAGAGCCCTTGTTATAGCGGCGCTCGTAATCGGAGTTCAACACGTAGAAGTACTGCCCGTTGGGAGAGGCTGCGAGATCGACCGCACCCGAAAGTTTGTCGCCGAGATCAGGGAGTTTTTCCTCGACCTTACAGGAGAGTGTTCCCACAAATATGAAAGAACAAAGACCTAGCATCTTCGAAAAATTCTTTAGATTCATCTTCAAAATACTCCCTGAGAGCGCGACAGAAACAGCCTACTTTTATGACAGGCCGGACATCTTTCGACTCTGGTAATTTCTCCTTGTGACTCAGTCACGAGCTTAGTTATAACCACTGCTGGGCTTGGCGTCCAATCTAAGATACAAGCTTATAATCTGGCCAACAAACATCCTCGATGAGAAAGGCGCGCCTCATGGCTTCCGTCAATAAAGTGATTCTGATAGGTAAACTCGGTCGCGATCCCGAGATGCGCCACACTCCAAGTGGTGCTGCTGTTTGTACGCTTAACCTCGCGACAACAGAGACATGGAACGACAACGGCAACAAACAAGAACGCACCGAATGGCACCGCGTTATCGTTTGGGGCAAACAAGCAGAAAACTGCGCGAAGTACTTGGCAAAAGGACGCGGCGCGTTTATCGAAGGCCGTCTTCAAACTCGCAGCTGGGATGACAAAGACGGTCAAAAACGCTACGCGACAGAAATCGTGGCTCAGACTGTTCAATTCCTCGGTGGAAACACTGGCGCTACGCGTGAAGATGGCAGTCAGCTGAACAACTTCACACCGCCTCCATCCGAGCCGTCTTCGGACAGCGTTTTCGGTAGTCACAATTCATCGTCA
>SEDW01000837.1 GCA_004193325.1 Pseudomonadota bacterium
ATTCTCAACACAGGACTTAGGGCTGCACTCTGGGCAATGCCACCATCGCCGTAATCACTCATTCCTATGCGTACCGGAGGGAAAAAGATCGGTATGGCTGAAGAGGCCATCATGTGGTCTATCGTCAATTGACAGCGCTTTCCGACTCCCGAATTTCGGTCCCACTCTTGAATCGATGAATCACCGTCGAAGAAGGTCACACATTTCCCTGATCGATAGTCAGTCGTGCTGAGTGCGATTCCATGCAGCAGTTCCGCCTGGATATTCCTCTCTATACTTCCGAGGTCGAGATTATCAGACAAGAGTTGCCGAAGGGGTGATGTGTCGAGAATGTGAGTGGCCTTTTTAGTTGGCAAATATTCGCCCAGAGCCAGATCGGAAACCCATCCAAATATCGTAGTAACCGCCGTGATAGCGTCTGTTTTGAAGATCTTGTCGATCGAGAGATTAAGCCAGGTATCGCTGACCTTTTGGGTGGCGGCCTGAAAATCGCCAGCTTCCGATGCCAATGCCATTGCATTTAAGGCTCCGGCAGAGACTCCAGAAATGACATTGAAAGGTGAATGCTTCAACTTGGTGATGTCATAGATTGCTCTCATGACTCCAGCTTGATAGGCGCCTCGCGCGCCGCCTCCAGATAACGTGAGACCGACTTTGTTCATTGGGGCATTGTCATTCTCGAGCATGGGGCGTCTCACTTGGATAGGTTGGAGCACCGTATACGGTATCCGTTCAGTAATGATTCACTGACTTGGGCATAAGGAGTGAATCATCAGCCAAACCTTTCATGTTTGGCTGAATTATGCGCTAATAAATTCTTAGCAGAATCTGGAGGGCCGCCCTAAGTATCTGTATCCAATGGGTCTTTGAGGATTTTGTAATAGCCCATGATTTCCTAATTATTTTAGGAGCTAGAGCCGATAAAGCATTGCCTAAAGAATTTTGCTTTGAGAGGGACATCATGAAACTGGATGCTAAACCTAAACGCCTTGCCTTTACGGTCACAGCCATGATTCTCCTGGCGGCTTGCTCTGATGGCAAAAAATTTGCGGCTGGTGTACCCAACGCTGCGGCACCTACGTCCGACGATGCGCAGGTTGAGGCGCCAGTAGTAAAGATTCCAGACGTTAAGACCACGACCGATGTCGTAGTGGTTCCTCCAGTAAAACCCATCGCGACTGAGAATTTCAACGAGTGCGATAAGTTTGCCGATGCAAATATCGTCGCTGATCTCTATCAGACAAGCGAAGCGGACTTTCATCAAAAGTACAGTCAGAAGCCTTTGACTAACTTCGTTTACGGAAAGCCGGACAAGACCTTCTGCATGAGTAACCTCGATATTCCCATGAGACCTTTTAGCGAAGGATTCCCCGGCTATCCTAATCTTCAGTCCTGGTTTATCCTCGACACTCGATTTACGCTCAACGTTCCAGCTGATGGCACCTACACGATCCTTCTCGATTCCGACGATGGCAGCATCGTGACTGTGAACGGAACCCAGTTGATCACAGTCGATGGTCTCCGCAACGGTAACCTTAAGATCGTTGAAAAGAAAACGATTGATCTGAAGAAAGGTCCAGCAGCCGTTCATGTCCAATATTTCCAAGGTCCAGGTCCTGACCTTGCCATTCAGTTAAAATGGCAAAAACCCGGTGACGCTGCTCCCGAAGTGATTCCTTTGAAATATATCTCGCTGCCCAAGTAAACATAAGTCTTAGCGATCGACAGAGAAAGAGCCGCCCTTTGGGATGGCTCTTTTTCGTTTCGTAGAAACACCCATATTGAATTTAGGGAGCGAAAGAGAGATGCTCTTAGCCGAAATTACATCGATCCAAAAATCATTTCAATTAAGAGCACCATTCCATTTCAGACGGCAGGAGTCTCCGATTTGGATCGAGATTCGATGAGCCTCGAATTTAAGGAGGGTTCGGCAAAGCTGAGCGAACTTCAGGAAAAAGGCGTCATTGATTGGGTCAATCGCATGCAGAGCAATAAGAAGGAGATCAGAGCTCACGTCGCCTCGTGGGCCAAGCAAATCAGTGCCGCGCCGACGAGTAAAGAGCAGCGGTTAATCGATGCTCGAAACAAAAGCCTCGAGAAAATTCTTGAAGCGAAAGGATTAAAGGTCGCTGTCAACCAAACCCCCTGGCGTTGCCCGTCCGCAGCAGCCCATGAGATTTGTAATGTACAGCTGAAAAATGCCAAACCTTCTTCGTCCGTAATTGTTTTTTCACCGAACTGATCGATCCTGTGAGGACAAAGAAAAAGGCCTTGAAATCTCACGATTTCAAGGCCTCTTCATTGGGCATTGTTCAATTCAGAGCGGTCTTCGCATCACCCTTATCATCTTTAAGCAAACTCCAGAACTCGGAATAACTTAAGTGAAATCGCGTTCTGTAAAAAGTGTCGACCACCTGATTCTGCGTCTCCACTCGTCCGCAGCGTTCCACAAGTTCCCACTGACTGCTCTTCTCTTCCTTTTCCTGGCTGGCTTCCGAGATCAACGGGCAAAAGTGCTGCGACCAGGTTTGATTCAAATCCTTCTTGAAATTGGCGACCGCTGTATTATCTTGCTGGGCAAACCAGGATTTGACATCTATAAGCTTTGGTTTCTGGGGGTAGACTCCTGCCTTCTCATTGCTTTCGTTGTGAGATTCGGAGGAGCGCTGGGTTGAATCCTGATGATTCGAACTAAAGCTCTGATCGCCCACCGTGCCCTTAACGTTGCTCACAAAATTCACCGATTCTTGATGGGTCGTTACAAAATAACTAAATTCGCGAGTGATCTTTTTCTTCTTCTTTTGTTTTTCATCCTTCTTCACGCCTTTTTCGTCGGTCGTGGTCACGAGCTGCTCGGTGACTTCCTCGTCCTGATAAGACTTTCTACGACGTTCAGAATTTCTGTGATCGCTGTAGGCTAAAGTCCCGGACATGCTCAGCGCGAGAGTGCGATTGGCCGAAGGATGAAAGTAGGCTGTCGAGCGGAAGGCCTTCTCCAGAGCGTCCTT
>SEDW01000838.1 GCA_004193325.1 Pseudomonadota bacterium
CGCAGTTAATTCATACAAAGGATGCATCGCATGAGTTTTGGTTTGATCTTGGCTCTCGTCTTTATCGCGTTTTTAGTCTTTTCCGTCTTTCGCATCATTCCAGAATACGAGCGGGCCATCATTTTTCGCTTCGGCCGGGTTTTGCCGAATCCACGTGGCCCCGGTATTATCTTTCTCATCCCGCTGGTCGATAAAATCGAAGCCCGCGTTTCGACCCGTACTGTGACCATGGATATTCCTCCGCAGGATGTCATCACCCGCGATAACATTTCGCTCAAGGTAAACGCTGTGCTTTACTTCCGGGTTGTGGATCCGATGCGTTCGGTGCTCAACGTTGAGAATTACCTCTACGCGACGACTCAGCTGGCTCAGACTCACCTTCGGTCCGCGCTCGGCGAGCATTCAATGGATGAGCTCCTCACAGAGCGTGATCAGATCAATAAGAAGCTCCAGATTATTCTCGACCAGAATACCGATCCCTGGGGTATCAAGGTGAGTGCAGTCGAGGTTAAACACGTCGACCTTCCCCCTGACATGCAAAGAGCCATGGCGCGTCAAGCCGAAGCAGAGCGTGAACGCCGTTCAAAAGTCATCGCAGCTGAGGGTGAGTTTCAGGCGGCGGCCAAACTTCGCGAGGCGGCTGACCTCATTTCTGCCAATCCAACGGCCTTGACCTTGAGATACCTGCAAACCATGTCGGATATGTCCACCGAAGCAAATACCAAAACTATCTTTTTCCCCTTGCCGATCGACCTTCTCGAAACGATGAAGACCCTGGCCAAGAAATAGTTTATATTTACGCCAACAATAAAAGCTCTGAGCTTCAAGGTTCAGAGCTTTTATTTTATGATGGAAGTCCATCAATCTCAGACGACTGATACAGCGACGGGAGCGGCAACATGGCTCAAAAATCCCTCAACTTCAACGATACTCAAATCGCCTTTAAGGCGCTTAGCGATAAAGACCTGATGCGTGCCTACTGGCTCTTCAAAGTCATCGGCAAGCCCACTGTGGTCTCGATGGGACCCTTTCTAACGGATGTGGCGATCAAGCTGCACCTGCCCATTCAAAAGCTCATCAAAAAAACCGTTCGCCCGCATCAAAAAACGCTTCGACAATATCTGTAGCTATGCCGCGAACAAAAACGTGCGCATCATGGTCGATGCGGAAGAATCCTGGTTTCAAAACACGGTCGACGGCCTCGCGCATGAAGCGATGGCGAAGTACAACAAAAAACGCGCGATCGTTTTCAACACGATTCAGCTCTATCGCCACGATCGTCTCGCTTTTCTAAAGGAATCTTTCGAAGCTGCGGAACGTGCTGGTTATTTCCTTGGCGTGAAACTCGTTCGCGGCGCTTACCTGGAAAAAGAAAACAAACACGCAGCTGAAAAGGGCGTTCGTTCGCCGATTAACACAAGTAAAGAGCTGACCGACAAGTCTTATGACGATGCCCTTCGCTTTTGCGTCGAGCACATCGATCGCATATCTGTCTGCGCCGGGACACACAATGAACAATCCGCCAAACTCTTGACTCAACTCATGGACAAAGCAGGGATTGAAGCAAATGATCCGCGCATTCATTTCGCGCAGCTCCTCGGTATGAGTGATCACTTGAGCTTTAATCTGGCGGCTAAAGGCTTCAACGTGGCGAAGTATGTTCCTTACGGCAAAGTAAACGAATTGCTTCCCTATCTCACGCGGCGCGCGCAGGAAAACAGTTCGGTCCTCGGCCAGACGAGCCGCGAATTAAACCTCCTTACTTCTGAAATGAAGCGACGCGGTCTTAAACGCTAAACCTTGAAGCCCTCGTCCCCGAGGGCTTTGCAGCCTTCCCTTCCCAGCGGCAATTTTTACCCGATCCCCTCATGCTAAAATTATTTTTAGAGAGAACCGTCCCATTTATTTGGGTCCGGCTCCTCCTCTCCATTCCCTAGGCATTTAAATAAGCTTTGGAAACGGTCGCACAGATTTTTAATAGTCTATTGATTTAAGGCGTTTAGCTTCAACTTTACCCTTAATGATTTATGACATCAAGAATTGTGACCCGCTTTCCGAATGATTCCAAAATGAGAGGTTTTCCCTGGAGGAAAGCCATTTTAGAGGTGAACATGTTCGGACGCTACTTGACGGGATTTCTTCGTCTTACGTTTGCAGCTGTGGTGGCTTTCCCAAGCTTCCTGGGGGCAATCGATCTGAAACCCGAGGATGTGCGCGGCAAAGGCACGCAATCCCCTGTCACCATTCTCCAAAACCGCTACTTCCTGAAAGCGTTCCGCCCCGAATTGGGTGTGTCCTACGGTACGGTCACCAACGAGGCCTATACCGATACTCAACTCCTCGCCTTTCGCGGTGGCCTCTTCTTCACGGAATGGCTCGGCGTTGAGGTCCAGTCCACCACAGCAACAGTCAGTGACTCAGACGACCTTAAGTCTCTGAAGCGTCTTCGCTATCGTAAATTTGATGATCCGAACGTTGAGGTTCACCCCGACCCCGAAGTGAATCGTCTCAAAAAAATCATCGACTTCACCGGAGTCGTGGCTCCCTTCTACGGCAAGCTCAACTTCTCGGACTGGATCATCGTTTACTCAGACCTCTATCTGACCGCCGGCCTCTCGAAGCTTGATACTGATCAAGGCGGAATCACAGGCTTTACCTGGGGCGCTGGACAGCGCTTCTACTGGCAGAAAAACCTTTCGGTTCGGGTCGACTTCAAGGCCAGGAACTATACGGAAAAGGCCAACAACCAGGATCATAGAAAATCCACATACTCGGTCGACTTTGGTTTGAGCTACTTCCTATTCTAAGTCTAGAGGCA
>SEDW01000839.1 GCA_004193325.1 Pseudomonadota bacterium
TTCCACTATTAAATTACGCACAAGCTAACTGCATGCAATGTCTCCCAATATTCACTCAGACGCTTTTCGCAAAATAAATCCTCAAGTCCTTTTCTCCAAAATCTCGTTTTAGAGGAAAAATGCTTTAGGCATTTTTTTGCAAGAACAGCGATTTTATCGGGCAAATAACGTCATAAATCGTTCAAGGATTTCTCCAAAATACCGATAGACGGTTACAATTTTGCTAGAGGAACCTAAATGAAAACTCACAAAATGCTCGCGGCCGCGTTACTCATGACATTCACCGTAGCCTGTGGCTCTCCCGATGAAAGTTTCCTCGCATCAACTTCCTCTTCCTGTCAGCTTGCTCCCAACTGCAAACAAGATCTCCCAAAACTTCCTAAAGCCAAAGGCTTTAGCACAGTCTATAAAAAGACTATTTCGAAGCTCGGCAATCCCCACCATCGAGCCCTTGATGTTATGGCGGTTTCGGGAACAGATGTTCGAATTCACGCGAAGTTTACCTATGGACTCTTCGATAACGATCTTAAAGAAGAACCAGTGGATATCTATCTCTCATCGAATTGCACCAGCGCTCTGAAGAAGATTGCAACGGTCAAAACTTCAACAGACGATCAAAACCAAACGGTCGATAACGTGAAAGACAGCGGCGGCCGCATCTTTTCAAAGCTATCGGAACTTGGTATCAAAAATCTTCCGATGGGTCGTCACCGCATCGTCTTCGTAGTGCCGGCTGACAACTCAACAACGGAAATGTATGTGAATGTGATCTCTCCAAACAGCGACGTGGTGCTCACCGACATCGACGGGACGTTGACGACCAGCGAGATGGCCGCGGCAGTCGAGATCATTGGGATTCAACCTCCAGCTCACGAGGGTGCGGCAGAGATGGAGAGGCAGCTTCAGAGTTTAAAATTGCCGAGATCGATCATCTGAAAGAGCAAACGGGCATCGTCCCAAGCTACGCATTCGGCAACAAGGAATCGGACGTGAAAGCTTTTGGCGAAGGTGATATCAATTCCAAGGCGAGTTACTTCTTCAAACTCAAAGGCGAAGCCAAGGGCGGGGTCGTTCATGCAGATTATACCAAGCTTGCAAAGCAGTTCAAATCGCTTCCTAACGTCTGCCGCTAATCCCCAGTAAATAGAAAAGCCGTGAAAGTTCACGGCTTTTTTTTCGAAAAAATTTTGGAAAAATCTCTTACATCAGATCATTGATAGCCTGAATCAAAGCCGCTTTATCGGCTGCAGTCATCGTTTGGCCGGCCGGCATGTTGCCAGAATTGACCCGATTTAAGATATCGCTCTTCTCATCGATCCAGAAGGCTTTAAACTTGGCCACCGGGTGACAGGAAACACAGTACTTGTTTGATTGCGTAAGGAGCACTCCTGTGATCGGCACGGTCGCATTGTCGACCGTGGGATTGGGATTAGTTACGATCGGGCCGGTGTCGACGCCTTCGGTCTGGAGAGTCAGCCAGGCAACCATAATCTTCTTATCGCCGCTGGTCATGGCTTTGGGAGCCGTTTTCGGAGGCATGACAAGCCCATCGTCCAGACCAAGGCCCAGACGTTTGATGATCTCTGATTTTTTGGCCTTCAGGCCGGCTTCCTGCTCAAAGGCCTCCCCTGAGTGACAGCTCACGCAGTAGGCCACACTGAGTTTTTTGACTTCTTCAAACGTGACAGCACCGGCCGCTCCACCCTTGGTCGAGACGAAGAGAAGGCCGTCGTCGGTAAGAACTGCGACGTTAGCGGCAGTGAGCTTGCGCGTGGCGGGATCCATCGTTACCGACATCGTGTAGCGGGCGATTTTTTTGCCGGCTGGAGCTTCGAAGGGTAGGGGATGCTTTGCCCAACTGCTGTCATCGCCAAAGCTATAGAGGGACTGCCCGTCTGTGCCCCAGAGCACGCAGCCGCTCACACAAGATCCAGCTTCAGTGAGGGTGACAGGAGGGTCCTTGAGCTTCACGGATTTGGCTGTCGAATTTTCTCCACGAAGAACCATAATTCCATCGCTCAGTTTCGCCGCAAAAAATCCCGGGCTCACTCCAAGAACTGGCGAGCCCTCAGGCAAGACGGTTGATATGTCATAGGACAGGAGTTTGTGAGTCCCGCTGCGAAAGCTCAGAATGCCCGGTTTGATCCCGGTGTAGCTACCGTCGTGAAAAGAGTAGAGAGACGAATAACTCTCAGCATCGGTGAAGCTTTCGAGCGCGCCCCATTCCGAGCTGGCTCGATCGTAGCGAAGGCTTTTGCCGTCGGCTCGGCTGAGATAGAGATCGTTGTCGGTAATCGCCCACTTAAAATCGGGGCTTTGCAAGAGGCTCTTGGGAGCCTCCGCTGTGGAATCGAC
>SEDW01000840.1 GCA_004193325.1 Pseudomonadota bacterium
AACGCTCAGAGATTCAAACATGAAGCTCTTAGCGATGGTTCCTATCGCTTTCATTCCGAATTGAACACGGGCAAGTGTCTTCAGTTGTCGAAGGCTTCCAAGGTCGGTGCGGTTCAGCTTGAACTCTCGACCTGTGTCGATGAAGTTCAGCAAAAATTTACTTTTCTCGATGTCACAGCTAAGAAGGATGTAACCGTCGGCCAGAAGATGATGCAGGCGCAGCACTCTGGGCTCTGCCTTGAAGTGGATGCCGATGCAAGTGGCGAAGTCACAGGGATTCAGCAGAATTCTTGTCGCGAAAGCCCAAATCAGATTCTGGACTTCAAAGATGTGGGTAGCGAGCAAGTCGAGATTCGCACGGTATCGGGCGGCTGCATGGGATCCGATCAAACGACTCTTTCGGACGATGACGATCTCATGCAGGTGGAATGCAAGGGGGCAGCGACCCAGAGATGGACCTACAGTGGCACGAAGGATGCCGGATTTGAGTTTCATTCTGCAGCGAATCCCAACCTTTGTTTGGAAGTCAACACTGCGATGCCCAAGAGTCGTGCTCTGATTCGCGCTGCAAAATGCTCGGGAGCTGCACAACAGAAGTTTAAAGTTTTTATTAAAGAATCGACTTTCGTCAACACAGCGGCACTCGTGCCCACGGTTGAAGAGAAGTGCTATATCCGCATGAAGATTGATCTGTCGGCCGCCAGCACCGCCGACTCTAAAGCCATGCAGGAAGGTCTGGGTCCGGTATTTCTCGACGAATTGCACAAGCGAACCAATCTGGTCTGCGCTCAGCTCTATGGCGATCAAAAGGATTTCACGCCCATTCGCTTCCTGCGGGTCATCGCTGATCCCAAAATGGGTGGCGCGTACGTGACGGGGCACAAATACGGCAAGCTGATGGCAATTGGATCCGAGTTCATTGGCAGTACTTTGAAAAACGATAAAAACGGGAAGATCGTCTATTCGGGGCTCGTGGTGCATGAGCTGACTCATGTCTACCAGAAATCACCGACGTCGAGTGACGGCAGTGACAATGGCCTTATCGAAGGCATGGCCGACACTGTGCGTATGTACGAGGGACTCGGCGATCCGAACTGGCCCACGCGTGACAAATCCGGCCCCTGGAACAAGGGCTATGAACGTACCGGTATGTTTCTCATATACGTCGATCAAAAAGTTCCGGGATTCAAAAGAAAGCTCAACCAGGCACTCGGCGGAGTCTGGACGAAGGATACCTTCAAATCCCTGTCAGGAAAATCACCCGAGGAATGGTGGGCACTTTATATCGCGGATTCAAGCTGTAATTCTTCGAACTCCATTTGCGGGCAGTAAGACCGAAAGGTTTCTGGAACGAAAAAGGTAGCTCGAGGCTACCTTTTTCATTTTATGGTGATCGGCAACGATCTTATTTCAGCAGCTCATCAGCCCATTCTGCAAGAAGAGCGCTGCTTACAGGACCGGCTTCCTTGTGAATGATTCGGCCATGACGATCGATGAAGAAAGTCTCTGGAACTCCGGTCACGCCGTAGTCAATAGCGGCTTTACCGTCTTCGGCATCCAGACCCAGCATGTAGGTCTTTCCATACTTCTTTGCGAACTGCAGAGCAGCCTCGCTCGAATCCTGGATCGCAATGCCGGCGACAATCACGCCCTTATCCTTGTAGCGTTGCCAGAAAGCTTCGAAGTCAGACGCTTCCGCCTGACAGCTATAACACCAGCTCGCCCAGAAATTCAAAATCATCGGACGCCCTTTGAAATCAGCGAGGCTGAAGCCTTCGGGACGAGGCGAAGCCATATGCTCCTGGCCTTGAAGCCAGGCCACTTGAAAGCCCATCGCATTCTTGTCGAGCAAGGCCGAGGGGAC
>SEDW01000841.1 GCA_004193325.1 Pseudomonadota bacterium
CGTGGTTTTTCCTGCGCAAGGCCAACGCGAGTCGTGGTCACCGCTGCCGTGGTGGCCATAAATTTAAGCATAGAACGGCGATTGAATAAGGACATAGCCTCTTCCTCTCCACGATACGGGATAGTTGTTTGGGTAGTGCTCTAGAGGATCTGCAGTACGACGCAGAATTCCTAATTGGTTCAAAATTAATACCGCGCCCCCATGAGAAAGGCAACGAGCTGAGGATGTAGATGCTGCGAGTTCGACGAACGGAAGAGTTTAGTACATTCTTCGTTCACATTAAATTTTGCGAAAGTCTAGTTGGCAAAGCCCTGTCCTGCAAAGCTTTTACTTGGCACGCGATCGGCTTAAAGGCGTGACCACAATGATCTGCAAGTTTTTTTGAAAGAAAAATGACGAAATTTTGGAATCACGAAATCTAGAAGGTGAGACCAATAAAGTAATCGATTGTGATCAACATGCCCCGATAATCGACCTTAGTGACCGTGGAGGTTTTGGTTGGGGTCAAAGAATCTTTGGAGGTCCGAATTTCAGTCTTTTCTTCAGAAAAGTTCTGCTGCAAATAACTGACTCCCACTCCACTTCGGAAACGATTTTTCTTGTTGAATTGGCCGTCGATTTTATCGTGGGTGAAGTTGATTCGGCCTTCGAAGGCCCCACCTCCGGTGAAGAGTTCCCAGGTGGAGTATTTGAAGCGGCTGCCGTTGAGCTGGACGGTGTTAGTCGACAGAGTCGAGAAGGTTGAGCCTGGATAATATTGGGCGAAGATCTGAACGATGAAGGTCTCGTCTATGGGAAGAAACAAACCTAAGGCGGGGCCAACCAAGTTGTAGGTCCCTTTTTTATTAATGTGATCTTCCTGATAACTCAGCTTCATCTGCTTGCCGGTGAGCCCTAGGGAGAAGAAAGACGGCTTGCTGCTAAACTGCGGATGCCAGTTGGCAGCAAAGTGATAAGCGTAGCCCGTGGCTTTGAGATTGCTGTCGCCTTTGTTGATCTGACCAATGACTCCACCCAGGCCGCCCGTGACAGCGATGTTCGCTACGGCTTTATTTTCACAAAGGGATACGAGGAGAAGACTCAGTGCGAAGACTGTCCCTCTCAAGCGGCCTAAATGTGAAAAATGCTCTTTCAAACTCTACGTGCCCCTGCTTCGTGGTCGATAGGTATGGCCTCAGGGTCCTATCGGTCTATTCGACGGCAATCTTTCCGGCAAATCCTGCCTAGATCCGGGACAGGTGACGATGGCTTCCGGGAAGAGTAAGAATTCCGAATTTTTGCCTTTCAAATCTTACCCGTCAGCCCCATCAGCCCTACCTATAATCAACTCTAAGTGCCTATAATCTATAGAGTGAATTCGAACCTATTCATGCGATCACAGGATGTGCCGATCGTTTCTAATATAAGCCAGACCTTGGCAATCAACTCCCTCTGTCCAGAATAGGACATGGGTTAGGAGACGGACTATGAAGCTCATCAATATTTTGGCAATGCTCAGTCTTGGTCTTGCCGCCTGTGCTCCCGAGAAGCAAGTGGAGTACGCTGATGACAATAGTGGGGTTGTGAAAGAAAACACTTCGGCCACGAGACGAACCTTTTCCTACAACGGGGTTCTTAGTAATCAGGCTGCAGGCTTGAGCGATGCGGATGCCTCGGCATTTACGATGACCCTATCCAGTTGCGCCTCGACCCAGACGGCAACGGTCACGAATAGCAACGTCTACCTGGAAGTCTACGAGTTCGATAGAAACTGTATTGTTAAGCTCACGCAATTCACCTTGAACGCGAAGATCTATACGCCCAAGAGCGGAAGTGATTTCAATACCTGGGCCGTGGGTGATACCGCGGTGTTTGAAGTGGCAAG
>SEDW01000842.1 GCA_004193325.1 Pseudomonadota bacterium
TGGACGGCTCGTCCACTGCCTTTTTTATTGGCGAAGATCAGGCGAGTCCCATAAAACGACTCAAATACTTCGCGGTCAGACTTTTCGGCGAACGAGCAACCTTCTCAGGTGTTCCTGAAGCCACGATCACGCCGCCCTCGTCTCCTGCTCCGGGACCCATGTCGATAACCCAGTCGCTTCCTGCGACGACCCGCATGTCGTGCTCGACAACAATTACGGTATTGCCTGCTGCCACTAATCTCTCGAGCTGTATCATCAGACGATCCACATCGGAGGGATGGAGGCCAGTCGTCGGTTCGTCGAGGACATAGATCGTATCGCCTTTGTTGATGCGCTGGAGTTCTGTTGCCAGTTTAATCCTTTGCGCTTCGCCGCCAGAGAGTTCGGTCGCAGGCTGTCCAAGCCGGATGTAACCGAGACCCACTTCCCGCAGCACCGAGAGAGATCTCTGAATATGAGATTCGTCCTCGAAGAATTCGTGCGCGGCATCGACCGTTAGCCTGAGGACATCGGCAATATTTTTGTCCTTGTACTTCACTTCGAGGGTCTTGTCGTTGTAGCGGGCTCCCTGGCAAACGGAACAAGGCGCGTAAACGCTTGGCAGGAAGAGAAGTTCGACCATGACGAAGCCTTCACCCTCGCAGTTCTCACAGCGGCCCTTGGCGACGTTAAAGGAGAAACGGCCGGCATCATATTTTCGGGACTTCGCGAGCGGAGTGCTCGCAAAGAGTTTGCGAACGTGATCAAAGAGCCCTGTGTAGGTCGCCAGATTGGATCGAGGTGTCCGGCCAATCGATTTCTGATCGACTCGCACGAGACGCTTGATGCCTTCCATTCCACTCACGATTTCGCCGCCGAGAGTTTCGATCACGGTTCTCTCAAGTTCTTCGCCTTCCTCGTCTTCGGGCGGGAGTTCCTGCCCCAGATGTTCGGCGATGAGTTCGACAAGGACCTGACTCACGAGGCTTGATTTCCCGGATCCAGACACGCCTGTCACACTTGTGAAGACGCCGAGCGGAAAATCAACGGCGAGAGAATCGAGATTGTTTCGGGTCACGCCTTTGAGTTTGAGCCAGCCTTTTGGCTCGAGATGTTTTTTCGCCGGAACGCGGTGGTCCCCGAAGAGAAATTTTCGCGTTACAGATTCTTCGACATCTTTTAGACCTGCAGTCGGACCGCTATAGAGAATATTTCCGCCGTGGACGCCTGCAGCGGGCCCTACATCGACGATCCAATCCGCATGGTGAATCACATCAATCTCGTGTTCGACGACGAAGAGAGAGTTACCGGATGCCTTCAAGCGATCGAGAGCACGAAGCAAGGCTTCGGTATCGGCAGGATGGAGGCCGGCCGAAGGCTCATCGAGGACATAGACCACGCCGAAGAGATTCGAACGTACCTGCGTAGCCAATCGAAGACGCTGCAATTCTCCCGGGGAAAGGGTGGGGGTGCTTCTCTCCAATGAGAGATATCCCAAGCCAAGGTCGAGCAGGACCGTGACCCGGGCCATCAGATCTTCGGCGATTCGTCTCGCGACGAGTGCCTGCTCAGGATGCGCCTTGCCTATCGTGGCGAGCATCGGAGCGCTGCCGTCGGCAAAAGGCGCAAAGATTGTAGAGAGTTTTTTTAGGGGAATAGCCGACATATCTGCAATGTCGATGCCTGCGAATTTTACCGACAGCGATTCTTTACGAAGTTTTTTGCCGTGACAGTCAGAGCAGTCACTGCTCACCATGTAGCGGGCCACTCTTTTCTTCATAAGTGGGCTTTGAGTATTGGCGAAAGTTGTAAGAACGTAACGCCGCGCACCTGAAAAATTCCCCATATAGCTGGGTTCTTCTTTACGCTTGAGAGCGCGCTTCAC
>SEDW01000843.1 GCA_004193325.1 Pseudomonadota bacterium
TCCACAGATTGATCGCCCGAACCGAGGTTAGAGAGAAAGAGATAGAAGATAAAACTACCTAATAGCGCGGACATGACTTCTCCCAAGACATGAAGTCTTTGATCTGGAATTTAGCAGCTATCAATGAGTAACGCTGAACATAAAAAATTTAAAGGCAACGATCCAGCTATGAAATGATTATTCCGTACGGACGTACGTTTGTCAAGCATTTGGTATATTGACAATTTTGACTAAAGCAGAGAAGATGACGGTGTGAGTAATTACGGCATCGAGAGGGTGGCGCAATGGCTAAAGCATCTCTCAAATCTGAAATTTTGTGTAAAGGTTTCCAGGTGTTCCTTGAAAAAGGCTACACTGGAGCATCTGTTCGCGATATTTCGGTGGCGGCTGGGGTCTCACTTGGTACCTTTACTGGGCACTTCGCTTCCAAGGAAGCATTTGCCATCGAAGCTCTCAACCTTTACTACTCCGCGCTACAGCCTCGGATAGCCGCAACGCTTGGTGACGAGTCAGTCACCCCTATCAAACGCATCAAGGCCTTTCTCGACAATAAGTGCGATGAGACCTCGCAATGCTCAAGTTCCGACCTCGGTTGTCACATCAGTGGCTTTGGCGTCGAAGCAAGTAAACACAGTGAAGCGATTCGTCTGCGAGTCTCCGAGATCTTCAGTGAGATCGAAGAGGCACTTACCGTCTGCCTTAAGGCTGCGGTCAAGTCAGGTGATCTCGCTAAGAATACGGATTGCAAAGCTCTCTCGGGTTTTATCTACGGATCGCTGCAAGGCGCCTATCTGCAATCGCAGATCGAGAAGAATGAAGTGCCTGTTAAACGCTTTCGCAAACTTCTGTTCTCGAATATTCTTCAAACTTGATCCTTTAAAATTATCGAAAAGCCCAGGATTATTCCCTGGGCTTTTTTGTGTTTGAATCTTTAGAGCGAGTGCCTCACCAAGGATGCTCGCCACCTTTTTTGATGAAGTGTCCCGTGGTAAATCCATCGCGATTGACGAATTCCATGATTCCCTGCGCAGACTCTTCAACTGTGAGATGGCCGGATTGTCCGTTCAAATCTGTTGCCACGTGGCCTGGGCATATGCTGTTCACTGCGATCTTACTGTCTTTCAGCTCATTCGACAGTAGCGCCGAGAACATGGTCAAAGCAGCTTTGGAAGAGTTGTAGCCAAGGATATTGACGCCTGCGAGGCCGCTCGGAGAATGATCAAGAGCGAGTCCAAGCGAACCGAGTCCACTACTCACGTTCAGGATCTTTCCTTCCTTAGATTTTTTGATCAGAGGAAGAAAGGCCTGCGCGACTCGGATTGGACCAAACAAGTTCACTTCATAGACTTCTTTGACTGTGTCGATGCTCGTCGTGCTCGGCAGACCGTCTTTACCCATGAGATAGATGCCGGCATTGTTCACGAGCAAGTCCAGGTGATCACGCTTCGCGGCGAAGACCTTTGCTGAGGCAGTGACACTCTTGTCATCTGTGACGTCGAGTGGCAGGAAGTGAACCTGATCACCAAGCTCAGAGGCCGCCTTTTGCCCAAGATCGGCATTCCTTGCGCCTAGCCAGACTTCATAGCCGGCTTTCGCCAGCTCCTTAACCAGCCCATATCCAATGCCTTTATTCGAACCAGTCACCAAAGCTATTTTTTGTTTCATATATTTACCCTCCTAAAGACCTTTGCGATCGTCCAGAAAGATACCCAATGGATGCACTTTCTGAAATCATTTCCCTTCTGAGACCTAAAGCCGCCATTGCCGGAGTGACCGAAAGTTATTCTCCGTGGGGCATACAATTCTCAGGTTACGACTATGTAAAATTCGGTTTTATCTCTGAGGGAGACTGTTGGCTGACTATGAAAGGTCAGAAAAACGTTTTGCTGGAGGAAGGGGACGCCTGGATTCTTATCAGACCACTGACGTTCCGCGTGGGAAGTGAAGTTGAAGGTCCGACAGCGATGAGCGAGGATTTCTTTAGAGTATCGAAACCAAGATATATTACCGGCAAGCCATCTCTCAAGAATCGAAAATCTGTGATCTTCGGTGGCGGGCTTTATTTCGATCAAACCAATTCCGGATTGGTTTTGGATAACCTTCCGCCGGTGATTGTTCTTAAAAAGGAACAGGTTTCAAACTCTCTGAAGAGCATAATGGGAGTTCTCCAATATGAATCTCATACATCAGCCATGGGATCCAAGGTCGTCATCGAAGCCCTCATTCAGCTGATCTTTATCGAAGCCATTCGCACCATGGATTTTAACAATCTGAAGATTGGGATTCTCAAGGGCTTGAATCATCCCGAGATTAACAAAGTGATTGATGCGATTCACAAGGATTACAAACGCGACTGGACCGTTGCCGAGTTGGCAAAAATCTATGGAGCTTCGCGCTCTAGCTTTGCCGCCAATTTTAAATCCACTCTTGGCATGTCGCCGATGGAATATGTGCAGCGTTGGAGAATGATCCATGCGAAGGAAGCTTTGCGCCACGGGCAGCAGAGGATTTCAGACATTGCGTATTCGGTTGGTTATGAGTCGGTGACTGCTTTTAGCACTGCGTTTTCGAAAGTGGTGGGGCAGGCGCCTAAGGCTTACCGTGAGGAGGCGCAGTGTGTGGAGGCGTAGTCATTCCTATCGCTCGAAATGACCAATAGGGATAAGGCGGTCCAGGAGTAGACTATCGAGATTGAATACAAACCTAGGAAATAGCATGGCATTCAGTGAACTTGAAAAAATTTTGAAAGAGACAGCGATTAAATATAAAGTTTTTATGACATTGGCTACTAATAGCCTCAAAATTGGATTCTACAAGGACGACCCCAAAAAGGCTGATTCTTACCTGTGGATCGACCCGGCTTGGAGAATAACGAAAAACAATGTGAACGTATTAAATTCTTTTAATTATCCCTATCATGAAAATTATGAAGACGAAGATCGTGAAAAAGAAAAACAAGATTTTTTAAAATGGGCAAATTCTGCCGACGATCTTCAAAAAAATTTGAAATTAACTGATTTGCAAATTTCCTCTAAAGGCGACCTGAGCATTCAATTCCAAGAACATTATGACCTTGATGTTTTCGTGAATGATGTTGTGGAGTACGGTTGGTACTTTCGGGATATAGTCGAAGATCTCATATATGAAGTGTCGATTGGAAAAATAGCGGAGAGAAAATCTGAAACCGAGGAGGCCTAACTTTTTTGATCCTTTTTCCAATCCTCACTCATTAGTAAGCGATCGCTTACTAGTAACCCTAATCCCAAATACTTCCCCGCGCTAAATTGACAAAACCAGATCCCGCCGCCGTTTACCGGCCACACCCCTAATTCACCCGTGTGGTGAGCATTTCAATTATTTTGAATTGTAA
>SEDW01000844.1 GCA_004193325.1 Pseudomonadota bacterium
AACGCTCAGAGATTCAAACATGAAGCTCTTAGCGATGGTTCCTATCGCTTTCATTCCGAATTGAACACGGGCAAGTGTCTTCAGTTGTCGAAGGCTTCCAAGGTCGGTGCGGTTCAGCTGGAACTCTCGACCTGTGCCGATGAACTCCAGCAAAAATTCACTTTTCTCGATGTCACAGCCAAGAAAGATGTAACCGTCGGCCAGAAGATGATGCAGGCGCAGCACTCTGGGCTCTGCCTGGAAGTGGATGCCGATGCAAGTGGCGAAGTCACAGGGATTCAGCAGAATTCTTGTCGCGAAAGCCCGAACCAGATTCTGGAATTCAAAGATGTGGGTAGCGAGCAAGTCGAGATTCGCACGGTATCGGGCGGCTGTCTGGGATCCGATCAAAGCACTCTTTCGGACGATGACGATCTCATGCAGGTGGAATGCAAGGGTGAAGCCGCTCAACGATGGACCTACAGCGGAACGAAGGATGCGGGATTTGAGTTTCATTCCGCAGCGAATACGAACCTTTGTTTGGAAGTCAACACCGCGATGCCTAAGAGCCGTGCTCTCATTCGTGCTGCAAAATGCTCGGGAGCTGCTCAACAGAAGTTTAAGGTTTTCATTAAAGAATCGACCTTCGTCAACACTGCGGCACTCGTTCCAACGGTTGAAGAGAAGTGTTATATCCGCATGAAGATTGATCTGTCGGCCGCCAGCGCCACGGATTCTAAGGCCTTGCAGGAAGGTCTTGGGCCGGTATTTCTCGACGAATTGCACAAGCGAACCAATCTTGTCTGCGCCCAGCTCTACGGCGATCAAAAGGACTTCACACCCATTCGCTTCCTGCGGGTCATCGCAGATCCCAAGATGGGTGGTGCGTACGTTACCGGACACAAATACGGCAAGCTGATGGCAATTGGATCCGAGTTCATCGGCAGTACTTTGAAGAACGATAGAAACGGAAAGATCGTCTACTCGGGGCTCGTGGTGCATGAGCTGACTCATGTCTATCAGAAATCCCCGACATCAAGTGACGGGAGTGATAAGGGCCTTATTGAAGGCATGGCTGATACGGTGCGGATGTACGAAGGCCTTAGCGATCCTAATTGGCCAACGCGTGACAAATCAGGGCCCTGGAATAAGGGCTATGAGCGCACAGGAATGTTTTTGATGTATGTCGACCAAAAAGTTCCGGGATTCAAAAGAAAGCTCAACCAGGCACTCGGCGGAGTCTGGACGAAGGATACCTTCAAATCCCTTTCAGGAAAATCACCCGAGGAATGGTGGGCACTCTACATCGCGGATTCAAGCTGCAATTCCTCGAACTACATTTGCGGTCAGTAGTGCAAAAGGATTCTAAAAAGAAAAAGGTAGCTCAAGGCTACCTTTTTCTTTTCATGGCGATCTGTAAAGATCTTATTTCAGCAGCTCATCAGCCCATTCTGCAAGAAGAGCACTGCTCACAGGGCCAGCTTCTTTGTGAATGATTCGGCCATGACGATCGATGAAGAAAGTCTCTGGAACTCCGGTCACGCCGTAATCAATGGCGGCTTTACCGTCTTCGGCATCCAGCCCCAGCATGTAAGTCTTGCCATACTTCTTTGCGAACTGCAGCGCAGCCTCGCTCGAATCTTGGATCGCGATGCCGGCGACAATCACGCCCTTATCCTTGTAGCGTTGCCAGAAAGCTTCGAAGTCAGACGCCTCCGCCTGACAGCTATAACACCAGCTCGCCCAGAAATTCAAAATCATCGGGCGCCCTTTGAAATCAGCGAGGCTGAAGCCTTCGGGACGAGGCGAAGCCATATGCTCCTGGCCTTGAAGCCAGGCCACTTGAAAGCCCATCGCATTCTTGTCGAGCAAGGCCGAGGGGAC
>SEDW01000845.1 GCA_004193325.1 Pseudomonadota bacterium
ATGATTTTACCCTTCACATCAAGATCTTTCATCGACTTGATCGTCGTCATATTTTTCTCAGCCAGGAGAATCTTCAATCCTGCTTCGAAATAAGGATCTGAGAAGAGCACAGCTTTCGCCCGCTCTGGTTTGATCGTCATACCCGATACGATGATGTCATATTTATTTGCGATCAGGCCTGGGATAATGCCTTCCCACTTGGTCGAAACAAATTCCGCCTTGACGTTCAATGACTTCGCAAAGGCCTGCATCATTTCAATATCAAATCCAACCCACTCACCCTGTGGCGTGCGCATTTCAAAGGGCAAAAATCCTGGCTCAATGCCGATGCGCAAAACGCCTTTAGACTTGATCGTTTCAAGCACATTTTGATCGGCTGCTTTCACCGTCGCAGTCGTCGCCATACTCAGGACGAAGAGGGCAAGGAAGAGCTGAAAACATCGCTTAAGAAGAACCATCTTGACTCTCTTTTGTTTGGGGCCTTTGAGACCCCACAAGATAACTGACTGAAAGCTTGATGAAAAGTTTTAAATACCTAAGTCCGAACGGCCCTTTTCCCCGGGATTTTGAGCTGTCCAAGCTTCAAACATCGCTCAGAGCCCTTACAGTGGGCTAACTCTTTGAATTGAAGAGCCTTAATGAGAAATGACAGAAAGCTTTGCATTTAATCCATTTCTGCCCCTGACGAAGCATTGTATTTCCATGATATTATTATTCTTTTAAAGCTAAAATCGCAGCTTTTCTTGGTACAGATCTTGAAGAGATTAGGGTTGGAAATGAAAAAGACGGGGTTCCCTCTATGAAACTTTGGCATCAAAAACTCTTTATCCTTCTCTTGCTCGCAGCGTCTTCGGCGTCATGCAAGCGAACCGAACTAGAGCTTACTGACACCAGCGCCTTCGTTCTTCCTGGAACAGGCGACATCACTTCGGCGCGTTCGATAGAGGATGAACGCAGCGCCAACCTCAAGCGTCAAGCCGATCTCGATCTGGCAATTCAGGGTCTCAAAGACTCGCTCGCCAATTCTAAAAACTTAAGCGCTGACCAACGGATCGAACTCGAACAAAAAATCTCCGCTGCCGAGCAGGAAAAGACCAGCCTCTCGCGCCGCGAAAAAGAACTGACAGACAAACTTGCCGAGACTCAAAAGGCTCTCGACGAAGCCCGTAAACGCAACGAAGAACTCAAACGCGAGCTCGAAAAAGCCAGAGAGCAAGCGAAGATCGACACTCCCGAGGGTCAAGATCCCGGCAAGAGTAAAGTCGCTCCGCTTGGACCCTTTATCCTCTTCAAAGGCGACCAGTGCCTCGAAGTTGAAGGCAAAAGCACAGCCGATAACGCCAAGCTCACCATGGGCGTCTGCACATCGGAAACGCATCAGACCTACACCTTCGATCTCGCCGATGAGAGCGGAGCCTACAGAATCAATCCTCAAAACAGCCAAAAATGCTTGGCCGTCGACAAAGGCTCGATCGAGCTCAACGCAAAACTGATTCAAACGACCTGTAATCTGACCGATCTCGCTCAGCAGTTCTATATCCTGGGCATTAATGACAATGACTTCCTGCTCCAGTCGGTGAAGAGCCAGTATTGCTTCAACATTCAGCCTGACAAATCCATGGCTCAGGTCGTATGCGACACAAAATTGGAATCAACCTTTCGCATCAATAACCCAGCCCAGTAATCGTTTCGATCAAAGACCTCTCCTCTCCCCTCGGATAGGGGAGGTCTTTTTGTTGAGCCGCCGAATATCCTTCCCTTTTTCAAGCTTTCTGCTAGATTCTCGCCCTTCATAGCTCGAGGGGATCCCCATGCAAAAGATCGTATTAAAAGCCGGCAAAGAAAAATCACTCAGAAA
>SEDW01000102.1 GCA_004193325.1 Pseudomonadota bacterium
TCATCACCATTATGTTTCGGACCGATAAAGCCATAACTATGGACAGCATAGACGAGTTTATTGGCGAGTTGAAAATTGACTGGATTCTCAGGAACGAGACGGAGAAACGGTCTATTTCCAGAGCCTAAAATAGGAATCATGCCTTCCCAGTTGATAGCTTCGACCACGATCAGGAGGTTGGGATTCACGTCTAGAATCTTGCGTCCCAGATCTTCGGACGCTTTATGCCAGTCTTTTTTATCGCCTTTGCCCCAGTTCGGAATCTCCGGAAGAAAACTCCCCTTCCACTTCATGGTTCGGACTTCATTTCGAAGATCGGCTCCGACCACGCGCGGATTACTTTGATAACGTCTGACGAGATTGATCCAGTCATCCTCCCACTGAGAGGTGGACATGCTGTAATCACCGTCGCGATACCAAAGACCATTGTTATCGTAATTGCAGCACCATTCGGATGTGGTGCTGTGATTGTTAAGAATAACGAGGAGCCCCTCATCTGTGAGCGCATTGATCACAGAATCCATGACTTCCAAAGGCGTTTTGCCGAAGAGTTGAGGATTGGCGGATAGGAGATGATCAGAAACGGGAGAACTGCGGTGGAGCATTTGATTGGAGAAGGGTAATCGAATCGAATTAAATCCCCAGGACTTGATGAGTTTGACGATCGCATGCAAATCGTTTTTGTCGAGTCCGGCGACCACCTCATTCTCGAGATTGATGCCGTACCAGTTCACCGATTTGAGCCGTATCCGATTGTCATCGGCATCGACGATCAAACGTCCCTTGGTGCTTAACGGCATTGATTGAGCGTAGATTGACGTCGCGACAAACCAAAGAAAAAGACAGCTGAGTGCTCTTTTCATAATGTGTCCTTGCAGGGATTTTAACTAAATTAACCCATCAATCGAAGAATGCAATGCATCATTTTTATAGAGTCGGAGAGAGGACGAAAATCGCTGAAATGCAGATTTCCAGCAACAAACAGCATTTTATAGCCAGAGCGATACCCAGAAAATGACTATACATCTTGCTGAAATGACTAGCTTTTAAATTGTTTTCAGAGCTTGGCAAGATTCTGTTAATTTTCAGCGAATCTTAACCGAAAAGATTAGGCCGGATCTTTCTCCAAAGACTGGTGCTTTGAAAAGAGGTTTGACCATGCTCTATCGCATCGCCCCCTACATCACCGTGCTGGCACTTACCGTTACCGCCTGCAGCAGCCGACCCGCTGTTGTTCGCAAAGGCGGCGGCGCTGGATCGGACGAAGCGGATGCCAATAACCCGAAGACCAATGACCCAACCGAAGTCATCGACGAAAATGGAAACGTTCTCCTCATCTCGACTGCTTTCCCGCGCCTCTCGCACGTGCAGTGGGAGAACTCAGTGAAGGACGTTCTTCTCCTCGCCAAAGGACCAGGACTTTCCGCGAGCTTTCTCGCCGATCCTCCCGGCTCCATTTTTGGAAACGATTCGAGCCTTTTGAAAATCACTCCGAACCTCTGGTCGGACTATCAAAAGGCTGCGGAGAAAGTTGCCGCCGATTTAGTGGGCGATGCGGCGGCGATGAAAAGACTGGTACCTTCGCCGGCGCCAACGGATGCAGCACAGCTTGCTAAAGCAATCATCGAACCCCTGGCGAAACGCGCCTATCGACGTCAGCCCACTGCAGCAGAAATCACCGCACTGTCTGCTCTCTTCGCCAAGGGCAAAGAATTCACCGGCAAGACCGATGGAACCACGGCTGGACTTCAGATGGTGATCGTCGCCCTACTCCAGTCACCTAATTTCCTCTACCGCCCGGAGCTCGGCACAGGCCAGACGGGAACGACGGTTAATCTCAACGCCAACGAAGTTGCTTCACGCCTTTCCTATGCTGTCTGGAATACCATTCCTGACGACACTCTGATCAACCTTGCCACATCCGGCGAACTCCTAAAAGAGTCCGTGCAAAAGGCTCAGGCCGAGCGCCTGATGAAGGATGCGAGAGCCTCTGAGTCTTTGACTTTCTTCTACAACAAATCACTCCGCATCGATTCCTTTCTCAACATCGTTGCCAAAGACAAGACGAAATACCCTGAGTGGACGCCAGACATGAATGAGGCCCTCCGCAGTGAGGCAGCCGCATTTATCAAAGACGTTGTCGACACGAGCAGCAAAGGCCTAAACGAGATCCTCACTGCCCCTTACACCTTCGTTAACGCTCAGAACGCTCCGCTCTACGGCCTGACCGCAACTGGTTCTGAGATGAAGAAGGTTCAACTCGATCCTGAGCAGCGGGCAGGATTTCTCACGCAGGCGGGTTTTCTCAGCTTAAATTCCACTCCCACTGAGACCGATCCCATTCACCGCGGAGTATCGACTAGCGTTAACATCATCTGTGCAGACCTCGTTCCTCCGGCAGGAACCATTCCCACATTGCCGAAAGGCTCAGATGCCAAAACCATGCGAGAACGGGTTGAAGCCCATACGGGTAAGGGTACCTGCGGCGGCAGCTGTCACGGGAATATGATCAACCCGGCTGGCTACGCCCTCGAGAACTATGATGCCGCCGGTCGCTGGCGCACCCTCGATAACGGCCAAACGATCGATGCCGCATCCGAGTATGCTTTTCCAAAATCTCCGATGCCTTTCACTGGCCCGATTGAGTTTGCCAAAGCACTCGCCGGCAGGATGGAAGTCCATAGCTGCTTTGCCAGCAAAGCAGTCGAACTCATCTATGGCCGCGTCCATGACGGTGGCGATGCTGCCCTCATCAAACGCCTGGCGGAGGCCTCCATGAAAGGCTCTTCAACCAAAGACATCTTTCTTCAGCTCCTGATCGATCCCAAAATCACTCAACGCGTGAACAAGGAATAAGCCATGCAAAGACGTAAATTTCTCAAAGGCGTTGGTGGTGTGGTTTTCGCTCTCCCCTTTCTCGAGGGAATGTGGGCCGAGACCGGTATGGCTGCCGAGAACGATCCAGGCCGCTTTGCGATCTTCATGCGCCAGGCTAATGGTGTGGTGCAGCCACGCTTCTGGCCAAGCGCAACAGGTACCCTGACGGCTCAGACTATGGGCACCGACAAAGCCGTTTCCGCTCTGCAGGACTACATGGCCAAACTCATTATTCTCAAGGGAATCTCTCACCCCTTTGCGAATGAAGGCTGTGACCACGCCTACGGCGGTGCGCAGGCATTAACAGCTGCCAAGCCGCAAAAGGGCAATCCCGTCAACCGCACGCGAGCGATGGGCGAATCGATCGATAATATGATTGCAAGAATTCTCACGCCAGGTATTGAGCCTTTGACTCTTCTCGCCGGTAACAAGGGCGGTTACCTCGACGACGTTCTTTCCTACCGGGGCTCAACGGATTTACGCGGAGCCGAGCAAAGTCCGTACGCCGTCTATCAACGGATGTTTGGAATGTCGACCAGCACAGCCGGTAATCCAATCGCAATGCGAAAATCCGTCAACGATTTCGTTCGTGATCAGATGAAGGCTTTGATGGCAAGCCCTCGCCTGTCGAAATCCGATGTCGAACGCCTGGAACTGCATCAGTCGAGTATTCGGGATGTGGAAAACAGCATCTCATCGTCCCTGCCCGATGCCAAGGTCGCTGAAATGCAAAAGATGAGCAACAGCAATGCCTATGGCAATTCACTCTTCGAAGTGGTCAAACTCCACGCTGATCTCATTGGTATCGCGATCGCCTCAGGCCAGGTCCGAGCCGCAACTCTCCAAGTGGGTTCCGGTAACGATTCCACATCTTACGAGATCGATGGTCAACGCCTCCCCGGTTATCACCGCATCTCCCATCGCGTGGATAGTGATGGCAGTGACGGTCCCGCCATCGCCGGCGCAGAGGACATGCACGCAAAGATCGATGTTCTCCACAGTAAAATGTTTAAATACCTGCTCGATGTTTTGAACGGCTATAAGTTCGATGGTAAACCCCTCCTCGATTTCGGTGCCAGCGTATGGCTCAACGATCTCGCAGATGGCCCCTCGCATAGTCACAACAACATTCCGCACGTTATCGCCGGTAGCTGTAACGGCGCTTTGAAGACAGGCGTTTATCTCGACACCAAGGTGCAAAACAATAAGTTCTTAAACTCCATCGGCACAGCCGTAGGCCTCAAAAATGGCGAAGGCCCGCTCGATAATTTCGGTGACTCGAGCCTTGCAAAAGGCCTCATTGATGCGATCATGACATAATCAAAGAATCTAACGGGGATTTTCGGTAATTCCAGCAGCATCCAGGAGGGTGTGATATTTAAAATCGTATTTTTTGAGATTAGGATTATAGACTTTAGAAAAAAGTTTGTAATCGATCTTATCAACCCGGTTCACAAGTTCGAGAAGCTGATTGGCGTTCTCGGGTGTTGCGAGCAAAGTTTCGGGCTCGATGGTCGTTCCAATCTCTTTGACGAAATCTTTGCCCATCAGGTAGTCGTAGATATAGACCATCATCTCGCCCATGCCGAGGACTGACATTGCCGCAGTGCCCACGCTTCGCCCTGCGATCACATTTCTCAGGCCAAATTCAGCCATATCAATGCCGCTTACATAGACTTTTCCGCTTGCCGCTGACTTGCCCTTCGCCTCGAAGGCCTGCATTGCACCCTCGGCCATCGCATCGCTGGCAGCCCAGACGATGGAACTCTCAGGAAATCTTGCGAGCATCTTTGTCGTAAGAACTTTGGCCTCAGCCGTATCCCATTTGCCCGGCGAGATCTGTTTGAGTTCGATCATAGGGAATTCTTTAAGAGCCTTTTGCATGCCCTCCTCCCTCTGCGTGGAGCCTACCCAACGTTTTTGCCCGCCGATGGCAAGGAGATGAATCTTGCCATCCGCTGCCAAGTGCTTGTTGGCCATGGCTTTGGTGAAGAGGAGTTTTGCACTCATGTAGCCTTTGAGCACTTCCTCTTGCTGAACGAGGGCAATGTACTGCTTATACTTCTCACGAGGGAGTCCGACGGTTTTGATCTCAAATGGCCATAAGGGGCCTTGGATAATGACAGGAATTTTAAGACGCTCGGCAACATCGAGAATCGGTTTTGTGTTGCCTATCGCAACGACGATGATCAACGCATCCGGTCTATTCGGGCCTTCCATGATTTTGATGGCAAGATCGTTTTGAATGAAGCGGTCTTTGACTCCGACATCAACGTGTTCAAAATGGTAATCAAGGTCGCGAGCGACAGAATTAATCACACGAAAAACAGAGGGCCAATAACTGTTGGTTGGACTCGAGGGCGTGATCATGACGATGCGAGGACGTTTTTTGGTCAACGCCGAAGCGTGATCACACACTGTGAGAGCAAAGATGAGCATGGTAAAAATAAGATATTTCAACATCAATCCCTAGGTGGGCTGGCCGGCCGCAATGAATTGCCATCCCATAGCTATACCAAATCTAAGGGTGACTGCCCATCTGTCGCTCGATCCAATCGCCATTTTTTACGTAGGTTTTTTGCCTTAGCAGCAAAACCACAATAGCTTCAGCAATGTAAGGCGTCCCAGCAGCTGCCAGGAACCAGAGGAGATGCCATTCCAATCCGTGCAAAGGGCCTGTCAGACTTAAAAGAAGATTGGCAATGAGTGGAAGGACAAGAGGCAACCAGATCATTTTCCACAGGAGGAAACGGTGCTGAAAACGACTCATCCAGAGGCTTGAGAATAGGAAAGGGAAGATGCCAAAAATCGCGCCACATACCAAAGGGCAGTAGGGGTCGGGAATATCATGAAGAACTGCAGAGGTTTTCCAGGCCAGCGTGGTCAACCCCAGCGAGCATTGAGCGCAGAGCATCAGCGAGACCACGTATCCCAGAACAGAAGAGAGAGTATAGCTACAGATCAGACGAAGCCGCGATCCCACAAGATCTCTGAGTATGGGCTTAGGGGCCTCGATCTTTTGCTCGTCGCCATTCAAATCGAGGAAGCTATGAAAGTCGTCTTTGATGTCACTCACGAGTCCTGTTCCCCTCTGGCGATGAGTTTGAGTTTGTTACGCGTGCGTTCGAAGAGTTTTCTCAAATTCGAATCGCTCTTGCCCGTGATCTGAGAAATTTCTTTGAAGGAAAGTTCTTCGACGGCCCTAAGCTGCATGAGAAGCCTCTGGTCCTCGGACAGCTCTTTCAGCCATTCTTCAGGATCTTTGGCTATAAAGGGTTCTGACTCATTGTCTTCATGCAGGCCAGCGGCCAGGGCAACCTTCTCCACATTTCGAAGTTTTCGCAGCGCATCAATCACTGCGCTATGCACAATGCTGAAAAACCAGGCTAGCGCCGGCCGACCCGATTCGTAGTGATCGATGGATCGATGCAAACGCAGAAAAGCCTCTTGCGAAACGTCCTGCGCAAGTTCGTTATCGAGTCCCTTCTTCTTCGCGTAGGCGAAGACCCGACCCCGATGCCTCATAAAAAATTGCGTGAAAGCCGCTGCCTCGCCGCAAAAGTAGCGGTCGAGCAACTGCTCATCGCTGAGTTCGGCCAAATCTAAGGCACCCCCACGTCCATGAACTGCTAGAGATATACGGTGAGACAACTAAAAATGTGACAAGTATTCCTCTTCATCGTTCGGCGGACACAAAAAAGCCCCGGACATTTCGGTCCGAGGCTATTTCAAATTCATGCGTGGTGAGGGCCGCCAGGACCATCATCAAGTTCTTTGCGAATAATGGAACCCTTATTCACAGCTTTGGTATCAGGTCGTTCCGCCTGGTCTCGATTCGACTCATTGGCGTGAGCGTCAGGAGACGTTCCATCGGGCGGAGCCATATCAGGTGAGACCGGATTCGCACCGGGATCGGCTCGAGTTCCGCTGGAGCTTGGGCCCGAGTGAGGGAGTTCAACTGTCTTGGGGTAACTTGGCTGTACCATGGGAATGCCTCCTGATGTGTCCTGGTCGATCCGTGTGGGATCAGTGCCTAAGGCAATGCAAGGATCCAACCAAAGACAAATTGCAGGATTTCAGAGGTTTACCCACGACACCACGCTGATTTGGCAGTAGTCCAAGCGATGCGCTGCGGACTGCTCAAAGGACAGAGTCGGAACTTAGGGGTTTTTGAAGACGTTGATCGTGCGACGTGCAAATTTAGGTGAGGCTTTGATGATCTTCTCCAGCTCCGCAACGTGAGCGTCGCGACGAGCCTCGCCGCGATAGATGAAGACGCCTTCGTCCTTTTTTTCGTGGAGCGTCATATGCTCGAACACTTCACCATCTTCTTCAGTAAGCAGTGCATTAAAATAGGTCTGAACAGTCTTCATGCATTCTCCTCGGTATAATGCTTTTATTATAATCCAGCTTGAGGCAATCGCGAACTGTTTCAAGGATTTTCCTGAAGGATCGGCCCGAGGACCTGATTTCTGGCATAAAAGCGCAAGAGTCTTTGCACAAATGACCAAAAGTAGCTTTTAGATTACGTAATTCCGATGACTTAGAATCTCTTTAAGCCTCTGCCCTCCCTGGCTTCCCTGCCTTCCAGTCTTCGGCTTCCGATGGAAGCGATGAATTCTGCTGTGTTACCTTTAGCGAAGAAACTTCCGGATTCAAAAAGCGCAAAGGTTTCCCTATGGCAAGCAAGTCGAAAGAAGTTCATTCGCACGAAAGTCGAAGCGGTTTCGTTACAGTTCGAGGCGCTCGCGAGCACAATCTTAAAAACGTGAACGTGGAAATCCCTCGCGATTCCCTCGTGGTCTTTACCGGAGTCTCGGGCTCAGGCAAATCCTCACTGGCCTTTGGAACTCTCTATGCCGAGGCACAGAGACGCTACCTGGAATCGGTCTCACCTTATGCGAGACGTCTCTTCAATCAGATGTCGGTGCCTGAGGTCGACGAGATCGACGGTCTGCCGCCAGCTGTCGCTCTTCAGCAGCAGCGTGGTTCGCCTAGCACGCGCTCATCTGTGGGAAGTGTCACGACGCTCTCAAATCTATTGCGCATGCTCTACTCCCGCGCTGGAACTTATCCGCCGAAGCAGGGCATCATCTATGCAGAAGCCTTTTCTCCAAATACTCCCGAAGGCGCCTGCCCAACCTGTCACGGCCTCGGGCGTGTCTACGAAGTCACTGAAAAATCCATGGTTCCCGATGATACGCTCACGATTCGAGAAAGAGCCATCGCTGCCTGGCCCCCCGCCTGGCACGGACAAAACCTGCGCGATATGCTCGTGACCATGGGCTATGACATCGACACGCCCTGGAAACAGATGTCGAAGAAGGATCGCAACTGGATACTTTTCACCGAAGAACAGCCATCGGTTCCAGTCTATGCGGGTTTTGAAGCGGATGAAGTGAAGCGCGCTCTCAAGCGTAAAGAAGAACCCAGCTATATGGGGAATTTTTCAGGTGCGCGGCGTTACGTTCTTACCACTTTCGCCAATACTCAAAGTCCACTTATGAAGAAAAGAGTGGCTCGCTACATGGTGAGCAGTGACTGCTCAGACTGTAACGGCAAAAAACTTCGTAAAGAATCGCTCTCGGTTAAATTCGCAGGCATCGATATTGCAGATATGTCGGCTATTCCCCTAAAAAAACTTTCTACAATCTTTGCGCCTTTTGCCGACGGCAGCGCTCCTATGCTCGCCACGATAGGCAAGGCGCATCCTGAGCAGGCACTCGTCGCGAGACGAATCGCCGAAGATCTGATGGCCCGGGTCACGGTCCTGCTCGACCTTGGCTTGGGAT
>SEDW01000846.1 GCA_004193325.1 Pseudomonadota bacterium
ACAGGCGGTGATGGTGCCGATACTTTTAATGTGTCGACGACCAATGCTCTTCTCCTGGCTGCGGCAGGGCTCGGTGTCGTTAAGCACGGCAATCGCGCGGTCTCGAGTCTGAGCGGTAGCGCGGATGTCCTGGAGCAGCTCAAGATCAAGGTCACCGATACTAACGAAAACCTTTTAAAGACGATCGAAGAAAAGGGATTTGCCTTTCTCTTCGCGCCTCAGTTTCATCCTGCGATGCGAAATATCGGCCCGGTACGCCGCGCGCTTGGTGTGCGTACCATCTTTAATCTTCTGGGACCGCTGGCTAACCCCGCGCCCGTGAAGCGTCAGGTCATTGGTGTTTTTGAGGCAAGACTAGTGCCTTTGATTGCCGGGGCGATGCAGGATCTTGGAACAGAGGAAGGACTTGTGGTCTGGGGCGAGGATGGTTTGGATGAACTTAGTATCGCCGCTCAGAGTCAGGTGGCTCATCTCAAAAACGGTGAGATTCGGCACTTTCATTTAAATCCTTCTGACTTTGGTCTTAAACCTGCGTCGATTGACGAGATCAAGGGCGGTAATGCCGAAGTGAATGCGGCCATCACGCTCGATATCTTTAAGGGGAGGAAAGGTCCAAAGCGCGACATCGTCGTGATGAATGCGGCTGCAGCTCTGGTCGTAGCCGGAAAGGCTCAGACCTGGGCCGAAGGCGCCCGTCTCGCTGAAAGTATTATCGACAGTGGCAAGGCCCTGGCCAAGATCAAGGAATTGCAAAGCTGAAACGAGAGGGAATTTTATGAGTCCTGTGATCGCTGCAAATAACGTCCTGCACAAAATTGGTGAGACAGCCAAACAAAGAGTCCTCGAGGCTCAAAAATTGAGGAGTCTTGCCCAGATTCAGGACGAGTGGCGAGGCGTTCAACCCAAACCGAAAGATTTCGCCAAAGCCTTCGTTCACGACTGGAATGTGATCGCCGAAGTGAAAAAGGCCAGCCCTAGTCAGGGCGATATCGCAGCCGATATCGATCACATGCTGGTGGCTCAGGACTATTTGAACAATGGGGCAGCAGCGCTCTCGGTCTTGACCGAGCCTTTGTTCTTCAAAGGCAAAATCGATTATCTCGTCGATATTCGAAAGAGTTTCAAAGACGCGTATATTCTTCAAAAAGATTTTGTGGTCGATATCTACCAAATCTACGAGGCCGCTTTGATCGGAGCTGATTCGATTCTTCTCATCGTTGCCATGCTCGGCGAAAAGCAGACGAAATCGCTCTACGAAGCCGCGAGACAGATTGGAATTTCGGTCCTTATGGAAGTGCATGATCGCAATGAACTTGAGATTGCCAAACGCATAGGTGCAACCCTCATCGGCGTTAACAATCGCAATCTGAAAGACATGTCGATCTCTCTCGACAACTCCCGAGATCTCATCGATCACATGCCGGCTAACGCGATTCCCATCACAGAGAGTGGTCTTACTTCGCACGCCGACCTCGTTGAACTCAAAGCTCTCGGCTACAAAGCCTTTCTCGTGGGAACTCAGCTCATGCAAGGCGGTCAGCCCGGCAAAGCTTTGAAGGAGCTCTGCGGTTATGGCGATTAATGTCAAAATTTGCGGGATTACGCGAGAAGAGGATGCCCGTCTGGCGATCGATCTAGGGGCATGGGCTCTCGGATTTATTTGTTATGCGAAGAGTCCGCGCTACGTCGATGCTCATCGGATCCGGGCTATCATCGACTCTCTGCCTAAAGATAATAAGGCCCGCATGGTCGCCGTCTTCGTCAACGCCGATGCCCAAACCATTTTAGATGTCGTGGCTATCAGCGGAGTCGACACGATTCAGCTGCATGGGGATGAGACGGCATCGATCTGT
>SEDW01000847.1 GCA_004193325.1 Pseudomonadota bacterium
AGTTCAATGAGTTCGGGAAAGCTCTGGCTGATCAATTCTTCGCCGCGTGACCAGATGGCCACCTGGCCTTCGCGCTTGACGATCTGGGAACGAATGCCGTCCCATTTCCATTCCACAGCGAAGTCTTCAATCGGACCCATGACGGACGGATCGTCGTCTGTGGGGGATGCAAGAAAGAAGGGATAGGGATAAAGAGAAAGGCCCTCGCGTTCGGCTGATCCCAGGGACTCAAACCATTCTTTGGTCACGGGCCATTCGCCGATGAGCTTTTCGCTCAGGACAGCTTCATCCCATTTAAAGGCTTCGACAAGGCCTCGAACGACGAGGCGAGCCGAGACTCCCGAGCGAAAACCTCCGGTGAGGAGCTTGGTAAGGATAAATACTTCTTCGGTCGTGAGCTCAGTCCACCACTTTTTCAAAATATCTTTTTGCGCTTCGTCCGGGGCTTTGGACAAAAAGGGTAAACGTTCCTCGATCCAGGTATGGAGAGGAATGTCGCCTAAGGTTTTGTCGCCGACGGTTTCCGTGAGTAGGGATATGGTTTCTGCCAAATCGCCAACGGCGCTGTAACTCTCTTCGAAGAGCCAGTCGGGGAGTCCACTCAATTCCTGAACGGCGCTCTGAATCGTCTTACGTTTGACGAGACGCTTTTGTTTGCGGCCTAGAAAATAATAAAGAGTCCAGATCGCGTCCTCTGGGGGAGCGGCGCGGAAATATTCGGCGAGTGCGGTAACCTTGGCTTTCGTACTAGTCGTCGTGTCGATCGCTTCGAAGAGCCTGACCAAACGTTTCATCAGGCGTCCTCCTCTCGGGCAAAGAGTGTTTCCAAAGGTTCAGCATCGTGACCCTGTTCGACGAGAAAGCGTGAGAGTTCGTCTGTGTAACCGTGAGTCACATAGATCTTCTTCGCGCCGCACTCTTTAACAGTTTGCAAAAGAGCTGGCCAGTCGGCGTGGTCGGAGATCACGAAGCCTTGATCGTAGGCCTTACGGCGACGGTTCCCTCTGATACGCATCCATCCCGAGGCGAAGCCAGATTCGAAGGTTCCAAATTTTCTCGACCAAGTGCTGGATATCGCGGCCGGTGGGGCAAGGATGAGTTGCCCTTTCGTGCCTTTTTCAAAGTCTGTGGCTGGAAGAGTCGCAATCAAGGGGACACCTTGCTCACGATAAAGATCGACAAGAGCCTGAGTCGCACCATGGAGAAGCACCGGCTGATCGGTAAAGGCGGCAAGAGCGTGGAGGACGCGTTGCGATTTTCCGAGGGAATAACAACCGAGGATACAGTTTTTGCCGACTTCCTGGTTTTTCATCCACCATTTGTAGACGGCTTCCGTCTCTTCTTCGATCGACTTCCAGACGAAGACGGGCAGACCAAAGGTCGATTCGGTAATGAAATAATCGCAAGGGACGACTTCGAAGGCTTCGCAGGTTGGATCGTAGTCCCGCTTGTAGTCACCCGAGACGACCCAGACTTCGCCATCACATTCGAGGCGAATTTGTGCGGATCCGAGGATGTGACCCGCCGGATGAAATGATATTTTAACGTCGCCAAGGAAAAATTCCTGACGATAGGCATGCGGATGATAAACACCATCGGGTCCAAGGCGACGCTGGATAATGCCGAGGCTCTGTTCGGTGATGTGATAGAGCTTAGAACCCTCGCGGGCGTGATCGCTGTGCGCGTGCGTGATGAGCGCGACGTCAACGCCTTCCCAGGGATCGATATAGAAATCTCCCCGCGGACAATAGAGTCCTCGGGGAGTTACTTGGACAAGAGGTTGCCTTGGACTTAATACACTCATGGGTTTAAAATCTGGTATTCAATCGGCTTAAAGGAATAATTGTTGGAC
>SEDW01000848.1 GCA_004193325.1 Pseudomonadota bacterium
GGCTTTGTGCCGTTCAGCCCACTTGGAAAAGGTTTTCTAACTGGAGCGATGCCTGAAGGCACCAAGTTTGATAGCAGCGATTTCAGGAGCATGGTTCCGCGCTTTTCTCCTGAGAACATGAAAGCCAATCAGGTCTTTGTCGATCTCATCGTCAAAGTCGCTGCGGAGAAAAAAGCCACGCCCGCGCAGGTTGCCCTTGCCTGGCTGCTCCATCAAAAGCCCTGGATCGTACCCATTCCTGGGACGACCAAGAAAGAGCGTGCGGCTGAAAACAATGCGGCGGCCAATCTTGTGCTGACTGCGGCCGACCTTGCGTCCATTGAAGAGGGAGCCGCGAAAATTAAACCTCACGGCGAGCGCTATCCCGAACATCTGCAAAAGCGTATCGATCGCTGAAAAAAAGTGGAGAATCAAATCCAGACCGTTACCGTCAGTCCCCAGCAGACGGAGTGAAGATTGACAGCTGGAACTTGGTTTCGATCTGTCCTAAACTGCCCTAGCCTTACAAGGCAGTGGCACATTTAGGAGTCAATTATGAAGATGACAGACAATACGATACTTATTACTGGTGGGGCCTCAGGCATCGGTCTTGGCCTCGCCGAAGCATTCAAAAAGCTCGGTAACGTTGTAATCGTCGCCGGGCGTTCCAAGCTCAAGTTAGAGAATGCCCGCGCCAAAGGCCTTGAAACTCTCACCGTCGACGTTGGCGATCAAAGTAGCATCGAATACTTCGCGAGAGCCGCCGTTGAGAAATTCCCGGCCCTGAATGTTGTTATCCATAATGCTGGCATTATGCAGAACGAGAAGCTCACGACTGGCAAAACATCCAGCATCGCGACCAGCACCGTGATGACGAATCTTCTGGGTCCCATCTATCTCACCAATGATCTGCTGCCCCATCTCCTGAAGCAGAAAGAAGCTGCGATCATCACAGTGACTTCAGGCCTCGCCTATCTTCCCTTGATGATGACGCCGACCTACTGCGCAACCAAGGCCGCGATCCATTCCTATACGGAAAGCCTCAGACTTCAGCTCAAAGAAACATCGGTCGAAGTGAAGGAAATCATTCCTCCCTACGTGGCAACCTCACTCATGGGTGAGGAGCTTTTGCAAAAGAGAAACGCGGGCATGCTTGCGGCGAGAAAAAAAGAGTGGGACGCTCTCTGACTCAGACTACTTCCAGCGATTATGAAAAGATACAATCTTTAAATTTGTCAGAGCTGCGAGACGTGGAATTTGATAAACTGTCCCAGATAAATCTTAACGGCTATAAATTGTTTTTTACAAATCTCAAACCCGGAGAAACGTGATGGCAACGATCAACCCACACATCAACTTTAACGGTAACGCCGAAGAAGCATTTGAATTCTATCGCGCGGTCTTCGGTGGCAAGTTCTCAAAAATCATTCGGCTCAAAGATTTGGCAAGTCCAGAATTCCCAGTGGCCGATGGCGAAATGAATAAGATCATGCACATCGCGCTGCCAATTGGCAAAAACACCCTCATGGCGAATGATGTTCCAGCAGCTTTGGGTCGAGTCAGTGAAAATGAAAACAGATCGAAGATAGTGATCAGCGCTGACAGCCGAGAGGAAGCCGACAAGTTGTTCACTGGACTCTCAAAAGGCGGAAGCGTGGAGATGCCGATGGCAGATAGCCCTTGGGGATCCTACTTCGGGATGTTCAGAGACAAATATGGAATTGAATGGATGATCGATTTTGTTAAATAGAATGGACCTGAAAAAGCCGTTTGATCATCGATCAAACGGCTTTTTCAAGAGAATCATGGTGGAGACTAGGAGGGTCGAACTCCTGACCTCTAGAATGCAAATCTAGCGCTCTACCAACTGAGCTAAGCCCCCATGAGGATTCATTATTTGCCTCAGATAAAAATTCTTTGCAAGTAATTTAGATGGGAAATTTTACTCGTCCACCTTTACCAAGCATATTTGCCGGAGTCACCCTCAGGAACGGTTCAAACCGATTTAGGGTTTAAGATTTTGGGCCTTGAATATCAGTCATAACGATGAAAAAAGCTCGTAACCCGGCCATTGGTCGATAAATAGACTCGCCAGTATCCGCCCTGCTCGGATTTTAAAGTGCAGAGATGCCCCTCCGCCATCGGTTCACAGAGCATCGAAGTCGCTGGCAGTTCCGTCAGCACAAAACCGCATTTGGATTTGTCCTTCGCGCTAAAGCTCAGATCCCTCACACGTTCACGAAGCAGCTGCGCCACCAAAAACCGCAAATCAAAACCAGATCGATAAGGCGAAAGACTTGACCAGCTCAAAGTGCTTTCCTGAGTAAAGCCAGCCAGCAAAGATTCGGAGCAGGCCGACGGATCAGGGAGATAGAGCATCTTCTCGTCATTCTTCGCGAAAGTCTTCGGCAGCACTTTAGGCGATTTCGCACGTTCTTCGAAGGTCACGAGAGTGGAATCGACATAATCCTTCGAAACGAGAAAAACTCCATCATTCACCGGTACTTCACAGAAGACCGGAACGCCGCCGCTCACGCAGCGAATATTTTCCCGGACGACTCGAAGGATTTGAAGTTTACACGAAGGATTTGCAGCCGCATCGAGGCCACTGCGATCAAGGGCTGCGATGAGGGCAAAATCTCTTTTGTCGTCGGCTGTGAAAGCATATTCCGACGCTAACGGCCGGGTCGATTCCTCTA
>SEDW01000103.1 GCA_004193325.1 Pseudomonadota bacterium
GTGGCTTTGATCTCTCGCCCGGCGATCATATTGAAATCCTCAAGGCAGAAAAACCCGAACATGATGACATAGATCAGCCAAGCGTCCCGCTTGACATACTCTATGAAGACGATGCCATTCTGATTATCAACAAACCGGCTGGACTCACAATCCACCCGGGTGCTGGTACTCACGGGCAGCCGACGGTCGCGTCAGCCTTCAAGGCTTACATGGGTTCGAAGGCTTTGCCTGGCGATGAAGATCGTCCCGGTATCGTTCACCGCCTCGATAAAGAAACGACTGGCGTCATGGTTCTTGCCAAGACAACGGAAGCTCTTCGTAATCTCGCGGCTCAGTTCAAAGACAAAACCAACTTTCGCGAATATGTGGCTTTGCTCGATGGCGTCCTGCCAGCCGACGAGATCATGCTCGAGACTTATCTCTATCGCGACCCGCGACATCGTCTCCGCTTCGCTTCGATGAGTACGCAGGAGCATCAGATCGAAGCTCTTTCGAGCGACATGCAGGGCTATCGTTACGCGAAATCCTTTTTTAATAAACGCAAGGTCTATGGCAACCGCCTGACCCTCGCCACGGTTCGATTGAGTACAGGCCGTACTCACCAGATTCGTGTCCATGCGAAGCAGCTTAAGGCAGCGGTTGTCGGTGACAACCTCTATGCCCCGTCGCTGGTCCTGCCCAAGGGATTTGCCCCTGAGGTTCGTACGGCATTGGAATCGGTAAGTCGTCAGCTTCTGCACGCCAGACGTCTTGGAATCACCCATCCTGTTGATGGCCGGAGACTGGCTTTCGAAGCCCCACTACCCGAGGAGTTCCGAAGCGTGTTAGAATTGTTAGAAAAGTACAATATTGCTGCCGACTGAAATCCTACGTGAGAAAGGTCTTTGGAAATGACGTTACGGTCTTTTTTCAGGACAACGCTTTTGGTCCTTTCGACCTCTTTTGTTTTCGTGGCCAGACCGTCTGCCCTGCATGCGGTTGAATCCACGACAGTCCACGACAAGAATAGCGAACTCGTCTTCCTGCTCGTGGACAAAACACGGCTGAAGGCGGACCTACTCACATGGCCTGAAGACGGATCAAAGTCGGAAAAACTCGTCTCCTTTCGCATAGCCATTGGCAAAGAAAACGGCGACAAGCAAAAGTCCGGCGATAACAAAACTCCCGAAGGCATCTACTTTGCAAAACGGATCATCGATGGCCGGAGACTTCCTGCCAAGTATGGTCCTGTTGCTATTCCCATCGATTTTCCCAATCCTCTCGATCGCTTTCTTGGGAAGACCGGCTACGGCATCTGGCTCCACGGTGTGGAACAGGACAGCCGCATCGAAGCTGCGAATGTTACAGAAGGCTGCGTGGCCTTTTACAACGCCGATATCCGTTCTTTGAGTCAATGGCTTAAGCCCTATGATTCGATCATCGTCATCGCTAAGGATGCGACTCAGGTCAATCGCCCGGAAGATGTCGAGCAGGTGACGAAGCTTGTGCATGAGTGGACAGCTGCCTGGAACGAGCGCGATCTCGACAGCTACATCAGCTACTTCATACCGAACTTTCGCTCCTTCGATAAAAACATGAACCTCAAGAACTATAAGAAGTACAAAGAGCGGGTCTTCGCTTCCTACAAAGATATGTCGGTGAAGATGCAGGACGTGCGGGTCTTCACTCACGATCGTTACGCAGTGGCGATTATGAATCAGGATTTTAAGGGTGATAATCACTTCGCAGCATTTGGCCGGAAGGTTTTGTATTGGCAGCGTTCCGATGATGGTGGCTGGAAGCTCTTCCACGAAGAGTTCGATGCTCAACCGATGCGCTTTACAAATCTCTCGCGAGACAAAATCGCTCAGATCATCAAGTCTTCGCCGAGCACCAAGTTTTTGCAGGATGCGCGGGAATCAAAGCTCTAAAATGACGAAAATTTTATGTTAAAAAAAGAGAGTTGGCCGAGGCTGACTCTCTTTTTTTTTGTTAAGAGGTTGATGCTGCTGTCAGTCAGATTATTTAACGTCATCCGATACCAGGGAAGGGTCGTCGAGAATGATTCGACTTTCGGGTGCACCGATTTCGATGATCGAAATGTTATCGAGCGCCGTGCCCCCGTTGACCACCAAACCATTTTCGGCAAATTCCAATGTCTGCTGCGCGAGGGTTGCCGTGAAAACGGTTTTGTAGAGCGTCCAGGTGTTTTGAGTCACGGTGAAACTGGTGATAAGAGTCGGGCTGTAACTAAAGGACAATTCGGTTTGCTTTGAGGTCCTGAGAGGCGCCTGGTAGTAAAAGCTTAATTCATACTGATGCGCGATCTTTAGATTGAGGACCTGCGATATTGCAACCCGGTTTCTCTGCGATCCAAGCCCTGGTTCACAAGGCGATGTGAGCTGTACCCACTGACTGCCGTCCTGAGCGGCTGGAATTGCTGAGTAGTCGATGGAACTCTGTTCGATGATCGCGACGCAGTTAGCAGTCGGATCGATACGGGCCTTCCAGGCCAAATTTGATGAGCTAACGAGAAAACGTGTGGTCTCGAGGTTTAGTGGATCGATCTTTATACTTTCAAAGCTCCCGTCTTTAACGAGATTAAGAGGCCTATCGGGCTTCGGACTGATCCAGTTGGCGAGATAAAAATTGTCTTCACTCAAGAGTAGAATCCCGATCTCTTCATCGATCACATTTTCAGGAAGCTGAACGGTCCAGGTCGAAGGCTTTGCGGCTGCCACGAAGACGGTAGGAACCCAGATCATCGATTTACTGTCGGAATAAAAGACTTTGAATGGTTTGAAGTTGAGTGGAGACCCTTTACTGTCCGATGCCAGACAATTCACGCTGCCTTCTCTGTAACAGAAAAGACTCGCACCACTGACAGGAACGGGAACAACTGCTGAATCCGGTAAGGGGGCCCAGGTTGTACTTGTGGATGGGGATTACAGGGCGTAAGAATTGAAAATCCATACTCGAACACGAAAAAGGACAAGGCCTTTCGAGCCTTGTCCCATTTTCATCTGCCGGAGTCTAAGAGGAAACCTCAAAGATTATGAGCAGAGGCCTGGCCACCAGTCACAGATGCCGCCAGTGCTGCCGCTGTTATCGTTATTGTCTGGAGTCGACGGTTGAGTCGGCTCTGTAGGAGTTGTTGGTGTTGTAGGAGTCGTTGGTTCTTCTGGTTGAGTAGGAGTTTCTACGTCACCGCAAACGCCAGCTGGAAGGCCGAGGTCAAGACCAGAATCTTCCTGTACCCAGCAGATGTTAGAGTGCATGAGGCCGTAGATGCCGCCTGTACCGCAAGAGCCGCCGCGTGAAGTGATACCGTAAACGCGCCATTCGCCAGATTTAAGCTGACCGTAAACTGGTCCACCGCTGTCACCGTTACAAGAATCTTTGCCGCCGCCGCCGATTGCGATTTCATTCGCTGCGTCGTAGCTCAAAGAAGTGGAGATAGATTTAACAACAGTTGTGTCGACTTCATATTTCAGACCGAAACCGTTACCGTTACGGAGACCGAAGCCAACGATGTGAGCTTTCGCGCCGATAGCGAGCAACTCTTTGATTTCAGCAGAGTCAGTTAGAACTGGAACGTATGCACTCTCTGGAAGATCCAAAGGAGTTTTCAGGACTACATAAGAGATATCGTTGCCTTTGTTGCCATTGTACTTAGGCGAGCCAACGATTTTAGAAACTGCGTATTGGCCTTTAACAGAGCCGCCGTCTTTGCCGTCACCGACATAAACAGTCACACTTGAAGCAGACATTCCCTCTGCACAGTGTGCAGCCGAGATCACAACATAAGGAGTAATAGCTGTACCACTGCAGTACATGCTGCCGCCTTGGCTTAGGGCAATTGTTGAGCCCCATTCGCCGGCTTTAACTTTCGATCCGCCGTAGACTTTGCTTTCGCTGTTGGTTTGATCAGCTTGTCCGCAGGCAACGGAAACAGAAGCCATTAATGCGCAGCTTACTAGAGTTTGGCTAAATTTTCTTCTCATGCTCTGTCCTCAATACATCAGTAGTGAATGATCTGCTTTTGACTGTCTAGCCAGTTTAAGAAAAACTTACTATTGACTGAATATAAACTCCAAGAAGTATTGCCATATCTAAAAAAGGTTGAAACGACACCTGTAATCCCTGCGTAGCAAGCGTTTCCAAAAAACTTGGCTGTGCCGATGAGCAGTTTTTTCGCTCAGCGTGGCCGGGAAAAAAAATTGAGAGGGGTCATTTTTAAAGATTTTTCATATAGGGAAATGTTTTTTTCCGGCGATTGCATGCGGCATTTTGCAGAGACTGTGCTGTAGTATTTTGAAGATACGCCATATCTAATGGTCTAATATCGCTAGGCAATATTCCTCATCCTCAAAAGCTGTTTTAATTCTGTTCTTTTCTGCCGAAAGATAAGCCTGGAGGCAGCCATGCATTCTCAACCTAAAAAATCATCCGGACTTAAAGCGCTACCACTCTGGCAAGCGATGCTTTATCCCGTCATTCTCATGTTAGTTGCGATGAACACCTGGACGAAAGATCGTCTGATTTCTTTTCTTCCGAAGAGACGCTTTTCGAAGATCGATCTCGAATCGACTTTTCTGAAAGCAGGACATGAAACAAGGCAGGTTTTAACGGGGACAGCAGTCGAAGAAAAGTGATCTGGAAAATTAGGGTATCTCTTTGAAGATTCGATACCCTCTTCTCTTGACTATCATTTGGGCTCAGTATCCTACCGCTCTTCTCAATTCACTCACTTTATTGAACTGATCCAGTTCGTATTCCATCTGTGGAACAAGGAAGTTGAAGTAAGCGACAGTTCCATCCTGAACACCCATGGTGAATCCAGAGTGAAGAGCTGCTGCAATGAATGCTCCTTCTGAAATTTCCTGTCCAGCCGACCACTGAACCAAATCCTTTAAAACATTATGATTGCAGTTCGTTCTCTGCCAACGGGAGAAGCGCGAGGATTTGCCAATAGATTGCAGATATTTTGCAGCGGCAATCGCCTGGTTCAAATGCTTGGCAGAGCGTACGAAGTCGCGGCGTTTCAAAGCGAATTCCGGTTTGGAGATATCCATCAAACCGTCAGCTGTCAAATGTGGGATGCGAGAGATGATGTGTTCAAATGTTTTTCTGTTCATGGCTTCATCCTTTGTCTGGTTTCTCGTCTGCCCTTGGAGCAGCCTGTCTTTCTCTGCACCCCTTTTGGACGATTCTGGATGAGAAATCGATTAACTTTGGGTGCCGGTTGAAAATTTTTTTCGTAAAAAATAGCCATGTTTCCAGGGGTATACAGGGAATGAGACAGTGTATGACTCTCCGAAAGAACAGCCAAGGTCGACGCAGTTTCCATTTTAAAACATGCTGCTTTTTTGTGATTTCGAACGCAAGAAAGCCCTGCCTTTGCAGGCAGGGCTTTCGTTAAGCTCGAGAATTACGCTTATTTCTTCACAGACATGTATTCCACGAGATCGATCTTCGTGAGGATGTGTGAAGGCTGTTTGCTACTGTCTAATACGATAGCGAGGCCCGACTTAAGAATTGTCCCCTGTAGCGAGGAAATGGGAGTCGAGAACTCGACGGTCGGAACCGAGCGTTCCATAAGACTTCGAATCGGCGCCGAAGCATCCAGAGTCGAGCTCAAGCCGCGGATGAGGTTGTCTTCAGTGAGAAGTCCAACCAGCTGACCCTTGGCATCGAGAACCGGCAACTGCGAGATACCCTGGGTTCTCATCAGTTCAATTGCCTTGGCCGCTGACTCGTCGCCAGAGATGGTGATGAGGGAGCGCTTCGGTTTGTTGGCGAGAAGGATTTCGACTGTACCCTTCATCGATTCCGGACCGACGAACTCATTATCAACCATCCACTTGTCGTCGATAAACTTGGTCATGTAGTTACGAACGCCATCGGCAAAGATCACAACACAGTTTTGACCCTTCTTCAAACGCTTCGCTTCTTTGAGCGCTGCCTGAAGGGCTGAGCCCGATGATCCACCGCAGAGAAGGCCTTCTTCACGGATGAGGCGACGCGCAAGGAGGAAGCTCTGGCGATCGTTGGTCTTGACCCAGACGTCGACGAGCTTACGGTCGAGGACATCAGGAATAAAGTCGTAACCGATACCTTCAACCTTATAGGAGAAGACATCACTGCCACCGGCGAGGATCGAACCCTCAGGGTCAGCACCGACGATGATACAATTGGGATTGGCTGCTTTGAGTTTGCGCGCGATACCCGTGATGGTTCCGCCGGTTCCCGCTGCGATGATCGCCATATCGATCTTGCCGCCGAGATCATCGAGCATTTCCTGAGCGGTAGTATCTTCATGAACCTTTGGGTTCGAGGGGTTACCGTACTGATCGAGGATGTGGGCGTTCGGCAATTCTTTTTGCAATCGCTTGGCGACGGAGATGTGACTGTCGGGAGCATCCCAAGCGGCTTCGGTTGGTGTTCTGATAATTTCCGCACCGAGGGCCTCGAGGACCACTTGCTTCTCACGGCTCATCTTCTCAGGCATCGTGATGATCACGCGATAGCCCTTCACAGCGCCGGCGAGGGCGAGGCCGATACCAGTGTTACCGCTGGTCGGTTCGATGAGTGTGTCGCCTGGTTTGATGCGTCCTGATTTCTCAGCGTCAACAACCATACGGTAAGCGATTCGATCTTTGACGGATCCACCTGGGTTCAAAAACTCGCATTTGCCGTAAAGGTTGCACTCAAGGCCAGCAGAAACGCGATTCAAACGTACGAGCGGAGTGCGGCCGATAGCCTCAAGTATATTTTCACGAAGCATAAGTCATGTCCTTTGCCAAGATTCTAGAATGTTGATTTTTATGAGGAAATAAGGGCGAATTTAGGCGCAACAGGGGGATGGACCAGAGGTCTTGCTGAGATCGATGGCGAGATGCGGAAATCGAGTTTCGGGACGCATGGGACTATGCTCCAGCAAAACCAAATCATACATAAAAGTGCCTCTCCGTTATAAGCCTCGATAGCTTTACCACAGAATCGACCAAGATTTCCAGCTTGTTTGACTGACTATAAATCCCAGAATAGCACCAGATATTCGATACTACGTCCCGACCATCAAAATCTTGACGCCGTGCATCCGTTGACAGGCGCGGGTAGCAAGTGAAAAAATACCTTAGAGTACTATTCTTGAGCCCAGTTTTTCTCCGAGGGACCCCAGCCACCAAAAATGTGACTGGCGGGATCTGCCCTTGAGTCCTGTTCTTCTTTCCTGACGCGGCACGGTGTTGACCATAACGATTATCTCAACGTAAAAGCGGCAAAATTGACATGATTTCTTATTTTTTACCTAGCCCTTTGCTCGCCATAGACATCGGTTCCTCCTCGATCAAGATCATGGAAATGACCTCGGGGAAGAACGGTAAACTCCATACGTTGGGCCTCGAGCTCCTGCCCCGCGGCGTGATTGATAACGGTGTGATCCGAGACGTGGACACTCTGGTGGCGAGTCTGCAAAAGCTCATCAAGCGGCTTGGCGTCAAGACCCAAAACCGCAAAGTATCGCTGTCGATTTCCGGAGTTTCGACTCTTGTCAAACGAGTGGCGCTCACCATAGCTGATGACGCAGATATAGACGAAGCGATCTTCGAGGAGGCCAAACAGCGCTTCGCTCACAACCTTGAGGACATGTACTTCCGCTTCGAGGAAGTTTCTTCAAACTTCGTCGCTGAAGGGGAGAAGGCGTATATTCTGGTCGCAGCCAAGATTGATACGGTCGAGCAGTACATCGATCTTATCCACCGGATCAACATGAAGGTCGGAATCACCGACTGCGATTTCTTCTGTCTCGCCAACATGTTCGACTTTAACTATCCAATCGCCGACGCCCTCACGATGGCGATCAATGTTGGGGCCTCCTCCACTCAAATCGTTTTCCTCTACAACGGGGAATTTCTTTATAGCCGCGAGATCTTCATGGGTGGGCACGACGTCACGCAGAAGGTCGCTGACTTCCTCAAGGTCGATTTCGAAAACGCGGAATCCCTTAAGATCTCGGCCTCCATGGGCGAGCAGGCCATTGCCGAGCGCATTCGTCCAGCGATCCAGGAGATCAACGATCAGCTGGCTGTCGACATCAATACGACTGTCACCTACTTCATGGGCGAAGAGATGGCGGGACGCTTTGAAAAAGTTGATCACATCTTTCTCTGTGGCGGCGCCGCCAACACATTGAACTTCGGCACAACCCTCTCATCGACACTGAGAGCTCCGGTGCAGACGATCAATCCCTTTCAGAGGATCGACGTCAAGCCATCCGGCATCGATATGGACTACATCATGAGTCAGGGTTCACTGTTTGGAGTCTCTGTGGGTCTAGGTCTGCGCGATATTTCTGAAGTTAAATAAAGGGGGGAGACAGTATGATTCGGATTAACTTAACTCCCTTCGAGGAACTCGATAACCCGCGCTGGTGGATACCAGACCTGGCGGTGTTGGCCCTCGTCATTCTCGTGACCTTCGGCGGAGTTTATTTCTATATCGATTCGGTTGAGCAGCAGATCGCGGCTAAAGAGGCCGAAAAACAGAACATGATCACCGAGACAGCCAACCTTCAGGGTGAAGTGTCGAAGTTTAATGATTTGAACAGCAAAATAGCGACCCTCGACAACCGTAAGAATGCCTTGAAGCGGATTACGGAATCGAAACTGATTCGTTACTTGCCGGTCATCCTCCTCGAAAACATTCAGAACCTGAAACCGGAAAAAGTCTGGCTCACAGGTCTGGCTTTTGTCGACAAGAAGAAAGATGAGAATGCGGCCGCTCCTGTAGCAGTACCGGTTCAGACCGATGGCTCATCACCGCCGCCAGCGGCTGTGGTGGAAGCGCCAATGCCTGGCCGTAAGGATATTGAGTTCCCGGTAACGATTGAGATCACGGGAAGCGCCGTGGATAACGTCGCCATCTCGGAATTTATGCTCTCGCTCAAAGCCACTCAAAACCAGAGCTTTGAGAAGAGTGATCTAAGAACTCAACTCTTCTTCTCAGATGTCGGCATCGTCTTCTCGGCGATCAGTACGGACAAGGGTGCAAAAGAAGAAGGTCCTGAGACCGTCAACTTCAAACTCATTCTCAACTTCAAAGAGAAGCTTGGCAGTGTGCAAGAAGGCAAATTCAGTCAGTTCATCGACCAGTTTAATAAAACCGGCCACGCTAGCATCAATTAAGAGGATGGCATGGAAATAGAAGAAATTACCGATAAGTACCGCGCGTTTAAGCCACAGCTCCGCTATGGCCTTCTCGTTCTCGTCGGTGTTTTGCCCGCAATCAACATGTGGACCTCGAGTGGCGATGCACTTGAACAAAGAAAAGTTCAGGTCGAAACCGAATTTCAGGCGGAACGCCAGACCTTCGAGGATGCTCGGCAGAAGGCCGCTGAGTTGCCTGCACTCGAAGCTAAACTCACTGAGATTGAAGGTGAGTTGACCAAGGCCAAAGAATTTCTTCCCGATCGCATTGAGATCGACACCATTCTCGGGTTTATCGGCGGCCTTGAAAAAGAGCTCGACGTCAAACTCGTGAAGTTTACTCCCGGGGCGGAAATGCCCGGACAAAACGGTTTGGAATACAAAGAAGTTCCTGTCGATATCGTGATGAACGGAACCTTTGTCAACACGATGCGCTTTATGGATCGGCTGGTGCACATGCAAAATCTCACGCATATGCGCAACATTCAGTTCAGCGCGCCGGAGACGGACAAGGTTGTTAAAGAGGGCGAAGTCCCGGACACAGGGCCGAAGAAAGTCGACAGTCAGGCGAAGCTTATCCTATTCAAAGGTGTTTGACGCATGAATTTCAAGCTTAAGATCATCTCAATTGGATCTATGTTCAGCTTTCTAAGTCCTCTGGGCTTGGCAAAGGACGTTGAGCCTAAATCCAAAGTCGTCGATCTCAATCAAATTGATTTGGAGCAGGTCGATGACAATTGGGATAATCCGACAGCGGTTTCTCCCGTCAATCTCAATAATGGTCCCAAGATCAAAGACATCGTGGAACCAACGAGCGAATACAGTTATGCCTCCTTTGGCAAACCGGATCCGTTTCAGGAACCGAACTTCGATACGGGTAAAGATCTCGCTCCAGAAACCACGGACGCCGATGCGCCTGCGGGTATGGGTCGAGGGATGGGATCGGGCTTTAAAGAGATTGCTATCTCAAGTCCACTCCAGGCTTATCCAATCGATGCCTTGACGATCAAAGGTGTCTGGCAGCTCGCCAGCGGTGAAATGCGTGCGGTTGTGCTAACGCCTAAGAACGAAGGTATTGTCATCAAGAACGGCGATCCGATGTCGTCGGGGAAAGTTCTACAAATAGAAAAAGAATCGGTCATCGTCAGACTCTATCGCCTCAGAAAAGATGGAGTGCGGGAGTACGAGGACAAACGGGTGATCTTTGCTTCGGAGACTCGCCTGGCCAAAGCCGGCAGTATCAAGCTTGAGCCTGGTAAAGAAGCGCAATTTCCCGGCATGGAATCGCCAGCGAGCGAAGTGAAGGACGACAAAGCCTTTCCTCCTCCGCCGAGCGGTGCGGCACCTGGAGGCGCGGCGGCAGCGGCCAAAGGTGGGAATCCACTCGTACCGAATTCCAAAGCCGGTGCAGCAGCAGTGCCTGTAGCAGCAGCGCCAGGAGCAGCAAACGGCGTCTTGCCCGTGGCGGCTCCAGCGGCAGCAGCACCACAACCAGCGGGAACGCCACCCGGTTGGCCTTATAATATGACTCCACCCGCGCCGGTGGTGCCAAGTTCCAATCGCCCTGGATCAAGCTCTAAATAAGTCGAAACATGGCACTCAAGGCCAAGAGGTATATGATGAAGACTCGCTTACTCGTCCGCTTGCTCACACTTACAAGTTGGCTCCCACTAGCAGCCTGCGCCTCCTCTGATGAAGGCGATATCCAGCCCGGTTCGGTCGGCGGCGGAGGTGCGCCTGCGCCTCGGTCGGAAGATGAAAATCTCAACGCCAGCATCAATGGTTCACTCAATGTGAACAGTGCGAATGTGGGCCTTGATGACGATCTCAACGTCAACAACAACGCGAGCGGCAACAAAAATAATGCCAATCTCGAGGCTGACAACGAAGGTGGCGATTCCAACTTCGATGATATGGAAAATGAAGGTAACGGGGCAGCGGTAGCTGCTGCTGGTCCACTCCGGCTCCGCAGCCTGTGCCTCATGATATTGAGTCCACCAACTCGGTTCTGCATTGGGTTGGCTACAAAATTAATGAGAATCTGAAAAAGCTCGACGTCGAAATCGTGACCAAGGGCCGTCCTGAATATGAGATCTTCGAGCAGAACAATCGCATGCAGCAGAGCGAACTCATCATTCGCTTCTATCATACGACTCTTCGTCAAAAACTCCGCTGGGATGTGAACTCCTCAGAATTCCGTTCCCCAGTTGCCTACATCCGCATGAAAAATAAAGCGGATCAGGGTTATGTCGATCTCGTGATCACCCATCGCGACAAGATCGAGCCCCTCTTTTACGAAAAAAATGGTAACTTTCTTCTCTCCTACGCAATTCCTGAGCGTTACTTTGGTAGCCAGGCTGAGCAAAAGAAAAAGGTGAAGGACAAGGCTATCAGCCTTTCGGGTGATAAACCTCTGGCGAAGCTTGCTATACCAGCTTCTAAATTGCCAGCCGTTGGTTTTCCCCGTTACTTTGCTCAGTTCAAGGAAGCTCCAAAGCTGAGACCGATTCGCGAGTACATCAGTGTGAAGAAGGCGACCCGCAATACCAAGGATGGTTTGCCGGAGAGTTTTTCCCGCGAAATTATCGGCAAACGCACAGGGGAAATCCTTAGTCGCAAGACTATCCTGGCTGTGGCGCAGGATGATCTCGAAAATGATTTTGAAGACGAAGCCTCCAATAATGCTGTAAACAACGCCGCAAACAACAATGCGTCGAACAACAGCAACAATAATCTTTCGAATAGCAATAATGCAGGCGGCAACGCCCAGGTTTCCAACCCGGCCGGAGCCGAGGGCACAAACAACGTCAGCGGAAATAATTTTTCCAACGGCGCTGAACCCAACGCTTTCTCGAATCTCGACAACAAAGCAGAGAACATCAAAGAAGAGCCAAAGGCAAACGCTGCTCAAGGCAATCCGGTGATGGAAAATCTCGCGGCGCCTCTGGACACGAGCCCTATCCCAGCACCGACTGATGCTCCGATGATGGCAGCTGATCCACAGGAAGTGGAGCCAACCGATGCTTCCGGTCCAAAGCAGCAGTACACGGGCAAGCCGATCTTCATGGAGTTCTTCGACGCGCCCTTGAGCCTTGTGCTCAAAGGCTTCTCTGAAGAGACTGGTAATAACTTTGTGTTCCCGTCAGATGTCGGCGGCACAATGGTGACCGTAAACTTCAAGGCCGTTCCTTGGGATGAAGCTCTGAAGGCCATCCTTGAGACCTACAGCCTTGGAATGGTTCGAATCGGCGAGAACGTGGTAAGGGTCGACAAGATCGCAGCGCTCACAGGGTATATGCAGGCTCTTGAGGCTGCTAAACAATACGAGACGCGCCGCGTACCGACCAAGGTCATGATTTCCCGTTTGAACAACGGTGTTGCGAAAGACATTAAAGACAAAGTGGAAAAGCTTTTGGCTCGCGATATCGAAATCGATGGCCGTATCAAGATCTCGGAAGATGAGCGGACGAATTCGCTCGTGATCGAAGCTCCTGCTGTGACCCTCGCAAAGGCGAATGCGATCATTGCGCGGCTTGATCTTGAGACACCGCAGGTGGAGATTACGTCTCGCATCGTGGAAGTACGGAAAGAAAATGCGGACTTCATGGGTATCGGCTGGGGTAACAACCTCAACTTCGATCCAGGTCGCGCTCTAGGATTCGGAACTCTCAACTTTCCGAACTCATTTACGTCGAACTACAGCGTGGATCCCGGTGTCTCAACCGCCACTTCTGTTGGCCAGGGCCGTTTCCGCTTTGGTAGCCTCAATAAGTTTCTCGATCTTGATCTCCTCCTCAAGCTCGAAGAGAAAAAATCGACGATCAACGTTCTGCAATCGAACAGAGTCCTGGTCCTCGATGGCCAGAAGGCCTCGATTCTCGCCGGTAGCTCCCAGTTCTTCAGGCCAGCGGGCGGCGGCAACGTCATCAACCCTGCGGCAGGGACGACTCAGCAGGGGAGTGGTCTGGCCGAAGTTACCTTCGATCTCCGTCTCGAAGTCGTGCCGCAAGTCACAGCTCTTGGCAACGTGATCATGAACCTTCTTATTACGAGTGACACACCAGGTTCAGCACTTGGCGAAGCCCTCGCCAGTAAAAGTACTCGTCGCCTTGAAACACAGATGGTTAGAGCCAGCGGCGACACAGGGGTGATCGGCGGTATCTACGATACGAAGAGAACCAATACCGTCTCCGGAATTCCCTGGTTGTCGGATCTGCCGATCATTGGAGCACTCTTTCGCTCAACTTCAACCACCGATGTCCAAACCGAACTTCTCATCATGGTCACTCCTACGATTTTGTCTGGTCCTGAAGGCAAAAATGGTGCGACCGCGGAGAAGAAGCCTGAGCAGTCCACAATCCTCTCAAGTAAGAACCTTGAAAACAAAGGGAGGTTATAAGAATGAACTTGATCATGAAATCAATTCTTCTCCTGTCCGTCTCGCTGAGCATCGGCGCCTGTTCCTATCAACCCGAGGACGAAGGTCAGTGTAAACTGATCTGCGGCGGCGCCATTATCGGTGGTAACGACAGTCCGAACAGTATCACTCTCAAGACTCCAGTGGTCGAAACCGTCTGCGGAGTCGCGGCAGCTGGTGGGCCGAGCGGTCCTTACCGTACTGGATTTCTTATCGGAGAGTCCATCACGGACCAATCGGGAGAAAGCGTCAGTATCAGGCCGATCCCCAATCTGAGCATCGAACCGCTCATCATCGGTAATCGGGCTAACGCCAACAACGAAAACGATGCGGATTCCCGTTATCAGGGTTTGCTCACGCTACGTGACAATTGGTGTTCTGATTCCTGCGGCGTTGTAATGCTCGATACGATGAGCCTTTGTCCGGGGATCGGCGGCAAATCAGAACTTTCTGTTCAGATCCATACCGGCGCATTGTTCAGCGATCCCGCGAAATTCCCGATCGAAACTCCTAAACCCGAAGAAGATTAAAAGGCTAAACATGGGTCTCGACCCGCAGCACATACTCGACAAAAAGCACCTCAGCAAATCCGAGCAGATCGCCGTCGACCATTACAAAAAGAAACCGGACGGTCGGGGCTTTTTTGCGGTCGCTGAGATCATGGCCAAACATCAGCAGTGGGATGAGGCGATTCAACTCCTCTCCTACGGCCTCGAACGTCATCCGAGCTACTCGGTGGCACGGGTGTTTCTGAGTCATTTGCTTTTCCGTCGCCACAACTTTATTGAAGCCTGGGGCTGTCTCGACAAAAGTCCCACTTCATTGAAGGCCAATCTCACGGCTCAACTCCTTCGTCTGAAGCTGTCCATTCTCCTTGGCAAGTCGACCGAAGCGCGTGAGCTCGTCAAAGAACTTTCCCAGCAGGATTTCCAGGAAAGCGAAACTCTCGTCATCATCGAGCAGATGGACATCAAGCCCTTCTCTCAAGTCAGACGGGACTACGCCGACTTCCTAAAGATTCCCTTTCAGCTTCTGCCTCAGGATAAGCCTCTTGAGAGTGATCATTCCGTCTATAAATCGGTGGATAACTTTCTCAAAGCCGCCAACCGCGATGAAGAAGAAGCTCAGGCCAGCTTTCGCGAGCGTGTTGCCAAAGGTTTTTTTGCCAGCTCGATTCAAGGCCTCTTTTCAAAGCCTATAACGGTTCATGGACCCGATCAGAGCGATCTCGATGAATTGACCCGCGCCCGCCTTTTGCGCCGTCAGGGCCTTTATCTGAAGGCTTCCGAAATCTATCAACGTCTGGTGCACGAAGCTCCCGGCAATGAACTGATTCGCCGTGAATACAATGAGATCTGCGATCTGCGTGAGACCCAAAAAGAAATTGATAAGAGAATGAGTCCTGAGATAGTAGAGAGTATGGAAAAGGTTCGTAAGATCGATTCCAAACTTCGCCTTCTCAATGATCTTCTCAACCGACTGGATGAAGTGCAGGATGAAGCCTATTTCTAAGCTCAGCGTTATCGTCGCTCATGGCGTCAATCTAGATTTGCTTGGCCGTAGAGAGCCGGGGATTTACGGCAAACACACGCTCGCTGACATTGAAGCCAAGCTTCGCCAGATCTCGCCAATCTTCGCCTCTGCCTTTTCATTACCCACAGTTGAATTGACTTTCTTTCAATCGAATCACGAAGGTGTATTTCTCGACGAACTCTCAAAGCCCTGGGATGCTGCGGTCATTAACGCAGGAGCCTGGACCCATAGCTCTCTCGCGCTTGCCGATCGCCTCGTTGCGCTTTCGCTGCCCTTCGTCGAAGTCCACATTTCAAACCTTTCCGCAAGGGAAGAGTTTCGTCAGAAATCCTTTGCAGCGCGACATGCAATCGGTGTGTGTTATGGCTTTGGTATCGATTCCTACACGGCCGCTCTCAGTGGTCTTTACGCGGTCTTAGCAGAGCGCTTAAAATCATCAATCGCCCCATAAATTCCCCAGTTATTCAAAGTTTACACATTCATCATTTCAAGCGGCACTGATGCTGCTTGTATTCGTTTGCCCTTTCAGGCAAGGTCTATCTATTCAAGTGACTCAACAGGATAGAGGCGACCTTATGAAGCGAGCAGTCTTCAATCAAAAGGGTGGAGTCGGTAAAACATCGATTACCTGTAATCTTGCAGCCGCTATGGCCAAACTTGGCAAAAAGGTTTTGGTTGTCGATCTCGATTCTCAAGCCAACTCTTCCAAGTATCTGCTCGGTGATCGCATGGAGCGGGTGGAGTCGACGATCGTCGATTTTTTCAATTCGACTCTGAGCTTTCGCCTCTTTCAGGATTCGTTAATGGACTGCATTTACGAAACCGAATATCCCGGACTCTTCGTCATCCCAGCTCACGATTCTTTGAAGGAGCTGCAGCCAAAACTTGAGGGTCGTTACAAGATCTTTAAGCTCGGCGAGGCAATCGATGTTGCGCGGGAAAAGCTGGGCTTTGATGAAGTCTTATTTGACACACCACCGGCCCTCAATTTTTATTCGATGAGCTCGCTCCTCGCGGCCGATCGTGTACTCATTCCCTTTGATTGTGATGCTTTTAGCGAAGACGCAGTCGATCAGGTCATGATTGCTGTGGACGAGGTTTCTCAGGACCACCGCCCCGACCTTCATGTTGAGGGGATTGTGATCAATCATTATCAAAGCCAGGCCAAACTACCGAGAACCACTATCGAAAGACTCATCAACAAGGGTCTGCCGGTACTCGAACCCTATTTAACATCCTCAGTTATTATGAGAGAAAGTCATAGTGAGGGAACACCGCTCCCTTTCTACAAACCGGGTCACAAGCTCACCCAAGAGTTCATGACTTTGGCCGAAAAACTCATTAATGCCGATCACAAGCAGAAGGCGCCCACTCTTCCCGCTGCCAAAGCCAAGAGAGAGCCGAGCGCTGAGATCTAAAAAAGGATGTTCCTATGACGGAGTCAGTACTCGCTTATTTGAAACAGGTGGAATGGCTTTCGGGCCTCAATCAGATTCCTCGTTGGCATGAGCGCGGCTCGTTGGCATGAGCGCGGCATTCGTCATGGGTTCGAAGGGATTGGTCACGAGCTGCCGCCCTTTGGCCTTCACTTGAAGCAAGTTCATTCGACCATCATTCACGAAGTGACCGAAGAGGGCTCTCAAGGTATCGTCGGGCAAGGGGATGCTCTTGCCACTTTTCTCCCAACACACCGGATTGCTGTAAAGACTGCGGACTGTGTTCCCATTCTCCTCTTTCATCACGAATTTGTTATGGCGATCCATGCCGGTTGGCGGGGCCTCGCTCAGGATTTTATCGCTCAGGTTGTCGGCTACATTCACACCAAAGGCTATGACCTGAAGGATTGTGAATGGGGCATCGGCCCTTGTATATCGCCGGAGAGTTTTGAGATTGGTCCTGAAGTTCTTGACGCTTTCGAGCAACAGGCCGTGTATCAGGAGGCTCTCAGCTGGTCGACGACCAAAGGTCGTGACGATCGCTGGCACCTCGATCTAGCTACCATGACTGTCCTCCGGCTTCGCCAGGAAGGCGTCAATCCCAAGCATATTTCCGTAATCCGTTCGGATACCAAGACTCATCCCGAACTCTGGCATTCCTACCGACGCGACGGCGAACACGCCGGCCGCAATTGGTCCTGGATCGAACATGGATCAGCTGGATTGAGCAGTATGGGTCTCACCTAAATCATCGACTCCCTTTTGGCGCATGATGCGAATTCTTACTCAGCCCGGCTAAGCCTTGGGCTGAGAGCCTCTTTGTGATAAAACGGGGCTGAGTAAAATTCGTGTTCGTTAGAGGGTGATGGAAAATGGGTGTTCTGATCAGTGCGCAGGATCTAAGCAAGTCGATGAGCCACAAGCTTTTGTTCTCGGGGCTCAACCTGACTGTCGAAGACGGCGATAGACTCGGTATCATCGGCCCCAATGGAGCGGGCAAAACCACTCTTTTGAAAATCCTCGCGAATCGCGAAACCAGTGACGAAGGAACGACGTCACGGAAGAAAAATCTGAAACTCGCCTACGTCGTTCAGCAGCCGGAAACTCCTCTCGACAAAAACGTCCTTGAAATTCTCCAGGAAGCAGGCGAACGCGAAGGCTTGAGTCCCGAGAGCGCTTCAGTTGAATCTCAGAAAATGGCGAGTCGCCTCGGCTTTGAAGACACCTATCAGTTAGGCTCAAGTCTCTCGGGTGGATGGAAGAAACGTCTGGCGATCGGTGCGGCTCTCATGGGAGCACCGGATGTGGTGCTCTTCGATGAGCCTACCAACCATTTGGATTTGAGATCTGTACTCTGGCTCGAAGGCTTTTTGCGCGATGCGCCCTTCGCTTGGGTCGTCGTGAGTCACGATCGTCTCTTCCT